>NZ_JADZGH010000210.1:31337-47682 GCF_015865005.1 Rhodococcus sp. CX | reverse complement strand
GAACTCGCTCGCCGACTCGGTGGACGTGCGCGTCGACGACACCGCCGACGGCAGCGTCACCACCATCGACCTCTCGATCACCGAGGGGAGTGCCGCTCGGTGAGCGGGAACAAGCGCGACCCCGACGAGTATGCCGACGTCATCGAACTGTTCACCGAGTTCCGGTCGCACGGTGCGGATGCCTCGGCCCGTACGGCGGTGCGCGACAAGATCGTCGAGCGATGCCTGCCGCTCGCCGAACACATCGCGCGCCGGTTCGACGGACGCGGGGAGACGTTCGACGATCTCGTCCAGGTCGCGAGGCTCGGCCTCGTCAACGCAGTGGACCGGTTCGACCCGGAGCGCGGCTCGGACTTCGTGTCGTTCGCCGTCCCCACGATCATGGGCGAGGTGCGCCGGCACTTCCGCGATACCGGGTGGGCGGTGCGGGTTCCGCGCCGGATGAAGGAACTCCACATCGCGCTGAACAAGGCGACCGCCGACCTGTCGCAACAGCTCGGCCGTGCCCCCACGGTCCCCGAACTGGCCGCCGAACTGGGCCTGGACCGCGAGGAGGTCGCCGAAGGCCTGGTCGCCGGGAACGCCTACCAGACCGTGTCGGTCGACCGCAGCGCGCAGACCGATTCCGGCGGGCACGGCGTCACCCTCGCCGACACTCTCGGCGAATACGATTCCGCGCTGTCCGAGGTGGAGAACCACGAGACGCTGCGGCCGCTGCTGGCGGCACTGCCCGAACGCGAACGCACGGTGGTGCTGCTGCGATTCTTCGGGAACATGACGCAGACGCAGATCGCCGAGCGGGTCGGGGTGTCGCAGATGCACGTGTCACGGCTGCTCACGAAGACCCTCGCCCAGCTGCGCGAGCAACTCGGCGACCAGTTCTGAACGGTCCTCAGATCGTTGCCGCGTCGATGACGAAGCGGTAACGCACGTCGCTCGCGACCACCCGTTCGTAGGCGTCGTTGATCTGCTCGGCGGAGATCAGTTCGATCTCGGCTCCGATTCCGTGCTCGGCGCAGAAGTCGAGCATCTCCTGGGTTTCCGCGATGCCACCCACATTGGATCCGGCCAGCGCGCGGTTGTTGGCACCGAGGCTGAACGCGCGCACCGTCAGGGGGTGTTCCGGCAGGCCGAGTTCGACGAGGGTGCCGTTCAGCCGCAGCAGCGACAGATACTTGTCCATGTCGAGGTTCACCGACACGGTGTTGAGGATCAGGTCGAACCGGTTACGGAGTTCCTTGAACAGATTCGGGTCGCTGGTCGCCCGGTAGTCGACGGCACCGAACCGCAGGCCGTCGTCCTTCTTCGACAGGGAGTGGCCGAGCACCGTGACCTCGGCACCGAGCGCCGCGGCGATCTTCACGCCGACGTGTCCGAGTCCGCCCATCCCGATGATCGCGACACGGGTGCCGGTTCCGGCACCGTAGCGGCGCAGCGGGGAGTACAGGGTGATACCGGCGCACAGCAGCGGGGTGGCGGCCGCGGGATCCAGCCCGGCCGGCACCTTCAGCACGAAGTGCTCGGTGACGACGATGTGGGTCGAGTACCCGCCCTGGGTGACCCGGCCGTCGGCGTCGACGGCGTTGTAGGTGCCGGTGACACGGTTCTCGCAGTGCTGCTCGGCCCCGGCCTCGCACGCGTCGCATTCGCGGCAGGATGCGACGAAGCAGCCCACGCCCACGCGATCCCCCACCGCGTGCTTCGTGACGTCGGAGCCGACGGCCTCGACGATGCCGACGATCTCGTGTCCCGGAACCAGCGGGTATCGGGTGCGACCCCACTCGTTGCGGACGGTGTGGATGTCGGAGTGGCAGATCCCGGCGTATTCGATCCGGATGAGCACGTCGAGCGGACCGGGTTCCCGGCGCTCGATGGTGGTCTTGGCGAGAGGTGCGTCTGCGGCGGGGGCAGCGTAGGCGGCAACGATCGTCATACGTCATGCCTACACCCGCGCAGACGACGGTGCGCACCCGCGGGGGCTGTCCGCGGGTGCGCACCGGCCGGGCGGGATGGTTCTACTGCTCCTGCTGGGCTTCGGCCTGCTGGGCTTCGGCCCGGCGCCGCAGCCGGCGCGCCGCCGCGACGAGATTGCGCAGCGACGGTTCGAGCTGCCAGTGGTGGCGGGTCTTGAGCCCGCCGTCCGGGTTCGCCCACAACCGGTCCAGGTCCACCGATTCGGCGGCTTCGGTGAGCAGTTCGTCCAGCTCGTCGATGTCCGGGATCCGCGCCGAACGGCTCTCGTACACGCCGGGGCCGACGCCGTGGGTGAGCGCGTGGTCCTTGATCGCCTCGAGGACCCAGCGGATGGACCGGGTCGCGACGATCGCGGTGACGTCCGCATCGAGCCGTTCGATCGCCTCGACGACCGACTTCTGACCGGAGTACGTCAGGTGTGTGTGGATCTGCGTCTCCGGTTTCGCTCCACCGGTGGCGAGACGGAACGCGTCGACCGCCCAGTCCAGGTACTCGGCGCGGCCGTCCTGACGCAGCGGCAGCAGTTCCCGGATGGCCGGCTCGTCGACCTGGATGATCGCGATACCCGCCCGCTCGAGATCGGCGATCTCGTCGCGGATGGCCAGCGCGAGCTGATCGGCGGTTTCGTGCAGCGGCTGATCCTGGCGCATGTAGGACCGGGCCAGCATCGTCACCGGTCCGGTGAGCATGCCCTTGACCGGCTTGTCGGTCAGCGACTGCGCGAACGTGATCCACTCGACGGTCATCGGCTTCGGTCGCACGATGTCGCCGTAGAGGATCGGCGGACGCGTGCACCGAGAACCGTAGGCCTGCACCCAGCCGAAGTGCGTGGTGGCGAAGCCCTCCAGCATCTCGGCGAAGTACTGGACCATGTCGTTGCGCTCGTGCTCGCCGTGCACGAGCACGTCGAGACCGATGTCCTCCTGCAACCGGATGGTGGACTCGATCTCCTCGCGGATCCGCTTGACGTAGTCGTCGTACGAGATCCGGCCCTGACCGAGGTCGTAACGGATCTTGCGAATCTCGTCGGTCTGCGGGAACGACCCGAGGGTGGTCGCCGGGACCGGCGGCAGGTTCAGCCGCTTCTGTTGCGCGGCGCGACGCTCCTCGTACGGCGCCCGCACCCGGTGTTCGGGCTTGAGCGCGTTGATCCGCGCGCGGACGGTGTGCTTCTGCTTGAAGTGCACCGACGTCGGCGGCACGCGCCACTTCTCCTCGGCTCCGGTGGTCAGTGCCTTGGCGAGCGAGACCACCTCGCCGACCGCCTCGCCTTCGCGAAGCAGAAGGTCGGCGACGTCACCGGGGATGTCGTACTCGACGAGAAGGTCGTAGGGCACGTGCAGCAACGTGCAGGAGGTCGACACGACCAGGTCGGGCGCGACCTTCGCGATCGAGTCGAGGTATTCGAGCACGCGACGACGGTCGGCGCGCCACACGTTGCGGCCGTCGACGACACCGGCGTAGATCCGCTTGCGCTTCAGACCCGGCACGGCGGCCAGTTCCTCGGCGCTGATCCGGCCGTTGATCAGGTCCAGGCCGATGGCCTCGATCTTCGAGGCCGCGAGGATCGGCAGCGCCGCGCCGAGATGACCGTAGGGACCGGTCACGAGGATGCGCGGACGCAGCGGCGCGTGGGACAGCTTCTCGTAGGCCCGCTCGAGCGCCGCGAGTTCCTCGTCGCTGCGGTCCTCGGTGAACGACGGTTCGTCGAGCTGGACGCACGTGGCGCCGGCCTTGGCGAGCTGCTCGAAGAGCTTCTCGTACTCGGGCAGCAGCGCGTCGAGCAGGTCGAGCGTGGAGAACCCCTCCTGCTGCGACGTCGGCGAGATCTTCGACAGCAGCAGCAGCGACACCGGGCCGAGCACGACCGGGCGCAGTTCGATGCCCTTGGCCTTGGCCCGCTCGAACTCGTCGAGCACGGCGGCCGAGTTCAGCTCGAACGTGGTGGTCTCGTCGAGTTCGGGCTGCCGGTAGTGGTAGTTGCTGCCGAACCAGCGGACCAGTTCCAGCGGCGGGAAGTCCTCCCGGCCGCGGCACAGGGTGAAATAGAAGTCGAGCGGGTCGAGCTCGCCGACCAAGGAACGGAACCGCTCGGGGACCGCGCCGAACAACAGGGCGTTGTCCAGGACGTGGTCGTAGTAGGAGAACGTGTTGCCGGGGACCTGTGTCAGACCGGTCGCCGCGAGCTCGCTCCAGGTGTCCTCCTGAATTTCACGGGCGACGGCGACGAGTTCGTCGCGCGTGCCGGTGCCGTGCCAGTAGGACTCGAGAGCACGCTTGAGTTCGCGGCGGGGACCGATACGCGGGTACCCGAGGATGCTGGATCCGTAGCCGGTGGCGTTGGTAGCCATCTCGGAATCGACCTTTCCCTCATGCACCTCGCGCCCGTGCACCGACGAGCAGTGCGCAGGTGGCACTGCTGTCGGGCACGGGCGCCGAAGTACGGTGTGGTGCTACCTACTGCTTAGCTGGCCTTCTTGGAGGCCCGACCGTTTTCGGCGTATTCGTAGAAGCCGGCACCCGACTTCTTGCCGACGAGGCCGGCCTCGACCATGCGCAGCAACAGCGGCGGGGCCGAGTACAGCGGCTCCTTGAACTCCTCGTACATCGAGTCGGCGATCGACTTGACGGTGTCGAGCCCGACCAGATCGGTCAGCGCGAGCGGGCCCATCGGGTGGGCGCAGCCGAGCACCATCGTCTTGTCGATGTCCTCCTTCGTCGCGAAGCCGGATTCGACCATCCGGATCGCTGACAGCAGGTAGGGCACGAGCAGCGCGTTGGCGATGAAGCCGGCACGGTCCGAGGAGCGGACGACCTGCTTGCCGAGAATGTCGGCGGCGAAGGCCTCGGCGCGCTGGGCGACCGTGGAGCTGGTCTTCAGCGTGGTGACCAGCTCGACGAGCGGGAGCACCGGCACGGGGTTGAAGAAGTGCAGGCCGATGACGCGCTCGGGGGCGCTGGTGGCGATGCCCAGCTTCATGATCGGGATCGACGAGGTGTTCGACGCGAGCACCGCGTTCGGGTCCGTGACGATCTTGTCGAGTTCGGCGAAGATCTCGCTCTTGACCTTCTCGTCCTCGACGACGGCCTCCACGACGAGCTGACGGTCCGCGAAGTCACCGAGGTCCGAGGTGAACCGGAGGCGCCACGCGGCCTGCTCCCGCTCCCGTTCGGTGATCTTTCCGCTGCTCACGCCCCGGTCGAGGGACCGGAGGATGCGGGCCCGTCCGGCAGCCGCGAGTTCGCGGGTCTGCTCGAACACCAGTACGTCGACATGAGCGCGCGCGCACACCTCGGCGATACCTGCGCCCATGATCCCGGCGCCGATCACGCCGACGCGCTGAATCTTCTCGCTGGTCACGTCAGCTCCTTCTCGTCATGTGGGGTTGGTCGTGGAGGGTCTTGCACAGGGGGTCCTGCACAGGTGGTCCTGCACGGAGTCTGTAGAGGGGTTCTTGCACGACGATCCGGCGGGGATCATCCACCGACCGGATCGTCGTAAGGGTCTAGCTCGGTCCAGCCGGTACGGCTGGGGTGAAGTCACCGCGGCGGGAGTCCGGGACGGATCCCGCCGCGGTGTGACTTCGAAGCCTGTTCCTAGTGGAACTGGCCCTCCTCGGTGGAGCCCTTCAGAGCAGCCGTGGAGGTGTTCGGGTCGACCGTGGTGGCGATGGTGTCGAAGTAGCCGGCACCGACCTCACGCTGGTGCTTGATGGCGGTGAAGCCGCGCTCCTTGGCCGCCTTGAACTCGCGCTCCTGCAGGTCGACGAAGGCGGTCATGCCCTCGCGGGCGTAGCCGTGGGCCAGGTCGAACATGCCGTAGTTGAGCGAGTGGAAGCCGGCGAGGGTGATGAACTGGAACTTGAAGCCCATCGCGCCGAGCTCCTTCTGGAACTTCGCGATGGTTGCGTCGTCCAGGTGAGCCTTCCAGTTGAAGGACGGCGAGCAGTTGTAGGCCAGCAGCTGGTCCGGGAACTCGCTACGGACGGCCTCGGAGAACTTCTTGGCGACCTCGAGGTCCGGAACACCGGTCTCCATCCAGATGAGGTCGGCGTACGGGGCGTAGGCCTTCGCACGGGCGATGCAGGGCTCGATGCCGTTCTTGACACCGAAGAAGCCCTCGGCCGTACGGGTGCCGTCGAGGAACTCGCGGTCGCGCTCGTCGACATCGGAGGTGATGAGGGTCGCGGCCTCGGCGTCGGTGCGGGCGATGACGACGGTCGGGACGTCCGCGACGTCGGCCGCGAGACGGGCCGAGGTCAGGGTGCGGATGTGCTGCTGGGTCGGGATGAGCACCTTGCCACCGAGGTGACCGCACTTCTTCTCCGACGCGAGCTGGTCCTCCCAGTGCGAACCGGCGACACCGGCCGCGATCATGGCCTTCTGCAGCTCGTAGACGTTGAGGGCGCCACCGAAGCCGGCCTCACCGTCGGCGACGATCGGGGCGAGCCAGTTCTCGACCGAGGTGTCACCCTCGACCTTGGCGATCTCGTCCGCGCGGAGCAGCGCGTTGTTGATGCGGCGGACGACCTGCGGAACCGAGTTCGCCGGGTACAGCGACTGGTCCGGGTAGGTGTGGCCGGAGAGGTTCGCGTCACCGGCGACCTGCCAGCCGGACAGGTAGATGGCCTTGAGGCCGGCGCGAACCTGCTGCACGGCCTGGTTGCCGGTCAGGGCGCCGAGCGAGTTGATGTAGTCCTCGTTGTTGACGAGATCCCAGAGGATCTCCGAGCCACGACGAGCGAGGGTGGCTTCCTCGACGACGGAGCCCTGCAGCTTCACGACCTGCTCGGCCGTGTAGTTACGGGTGACGCCCTTCCAGCGGGGGTTGGTGTCCCAGTCCTTCTGGATTTCTTCAGCGGTCCGCGGGGTGCCGGTGGTCGACATCAAAGCTCCACTCTCTAGATTCGAATCCGCTCCGGGTGTTCAGCAGTACGTGCGTACGACTTCACACCCTTCGCGTGCCGTTCGGATGTACTCCAAAACAATGACACAGCCGAAAAAGGCCGTCTACCTGTTGCAAATGCCAACCTTGGCTAGTTTTCGCGGGAGCTTTGCAAAGGTTGTAAATCAATGGCCGTTCCAACGACTTCACAAAATCGCCGCGTTGGTTACTGACGAGTAGCTCTACCTCGGCATTCGTGGCGCAACCCCCGGCGAGCACTCCCTGACACCGGGACCCGTGGGACCGGCCGTCCCGGGAGTCGCCTCGGCCGCGCATGTGGGGGGTTTCACACCGGCCGGGAGGTTCGAGCAGGGATTTTCCGCAGCCGTCGATCGGGAGGATTCCCGCGACCGGCCGTAACATGACTCGCGACGACCAGGTCGGGGCTGGACCCGTCGCGCACATGCCCGCGCAGCTGCTCGTGTCTCGCCCACCCCCTACGAGCAGAGGAGCGGTCATCCTTTCTCCCACGTCGTACGACGTCATCGAGGCCACGCTGCCCGCCGTGGAGGCCCACATCGGCCGGATCTCCGAACGGTTCTACGAGCGCCTGTTCACCGCGGCACCCCTGCTGTGCACGGACCTGTTCAATCGCACGAACCAGCGCAACCGCGAGCAGCAGAAGGCACTCGCGAGTTCGGTCGCCGCGTTCGCCAAGCTCCTGATCACCGAGCAGCCCCAGGACATCGACGCGATCATGTCCCGGATCGCCAACAAGCACGCGTCGATCGGCATCCAGGCCGGGCACTACGAAATGATCCGCTTCCACCTGTTCGCCGCGATCGCCGAGGTGCTCGGCGACGCGGTGACCCCGGCCGTCGCAGCGGCCTGGCACCAGGTCTACACACTCATGGCGGGTTCGCTCATCAAGCAGGAAGCCGCGCTGTACGACTCGGCCGGGGTACCCCACGGACACGTGTGGCGACTGGTGGCCGTCTCGGAGGTCGAATACGACGGAGCCGACGTCGCGACCTTCGTGATGCGATCGCTCAACGGGCGACCGCTCCCCGATTTCAGTCCGGGACAGTACATTTCGATCTGCGTGCGACTTCCCGACGGCACCCGCCAGATCCGGCAGTACACCCTCGTGCGAGGGCGGGTCCCGGGCGAGTGGGCCATCACGATCAAGCGGGTCCCGGACGGGCTGGTCTCCTCGTTCCTCTTCGACACCGTCCGCCCCGGCAACGAGCTGATCGTCTCGCACCCCTTCGGAAGCCTCCTCGTCGACGCCGGCAGCACCCCGCTGGTGCTGATCTCCGCCGGCATCGGCATCACCAGCACGCTGACCGCCCTGCAGAGCCTCGCCGAGACCGATCCGCGGCGGCCCGTCGTCGCGTTGCACGTGGACCGGTCCCCCTACGACCATGCGCGCCGTGCGGACATCACCGCCCTCGTCTCTCGGCTGGAGAATGCGCGGATGCAGGTGCGGTACAACGATTTCGAGGAGTTCGACGTGCATGGACGGTCGCCCGTCGACGATCTCGACGTCCCGGCGGGGGCCAGGGTGTACGTGTACGGGCCGGTCGCGTTCATGCGCACGGTCAGGGACGGCCTCGTCGCGCGCGGAGTACCCGTCGAGTCGATCCACTACGAGGCGTTCGCGCCCGGCTCCTGGCTCGGTGTCGACCGCCCCCAGCAGGTCGTTTCCGGCCGACACGATTAACACGTTGCGAATGGCTCGTTGCAAAGCTTTACAGCTGGTCGTACGCTGGGCGAATGGCCAAGACCTTCGTGGGAGCCCGCCTTCGTCAGCTGCGTACCGAGCGGGGCCTCAGCCAAGCCGCACTCGCCAAGACCCTCGAGATCTCTGCCAGCTACCTCAACCAGATCGAGCACGACGTCCGTCCCCTCACCGTTCCCGTACTGCTGCGGATCAGTGAGGTCTTCGGCGTCGACACCACCTTCTTCTCCTCCCAGGACGACACCCGCCTGATCGCCGAGATGCGGGAGGTCGCGCTCGATCAGGAGATGGGCATCGAAGCCGACGCCCAGGAGATCGCCGAGATGGTCGCCGCGCATCCCGGGCTGGCCCGGGCGATGGTGAACATGCACCGCCGGTTCCGCAACACCACCGCCCAGCTCGCGGCCGCGACCGAGGACAGGTACAGCGACGGCAGCGGCAGCGGGGCCATCACGATGCCGCACGAGGAAGTGCGCGACTACTTCTACCAGCGACAGAACTACCTGCACGAGCTCGACACCGCAGCCGAGGAACTCGCCAATCGCATCCGGTTCCACCGCGGCGACGTCGGCGGCGAGATCGCCAAGCGGATGGCGTCCGTGCACGACGTGCAGATCGTCAAGCGCATCGATCTCGGCGAGAACGTCCTGCACCGTTACGACCCGGAGACCCGCACCCTCGAGATAGCCCCTCAGCTGTCCAGCGGGCAACAGGTCTTCAAACTCGCCACCGAGCTCGCCTACCTCGAATGCGGTGACCTCATCGACAAGATGGTCGAGGACGCCATCTTCACGTCCGACGCGTCCCGCTCCCTGGCACGCCTCGGTCTCGCGAACTACTTCGCGGCGGCGATGATCCTGCCGTACACACAGTTCCACGAGATCGCGGAGGACTTCCGCTACGACGTCGAACGGCTCTCGGCGTTCTACGGCGTCAGCTACGAGACGATCGCCCACCGGCTCTCCACCCTCCAGCGACCGAAACTGCGAGGGGTGCCGTTCTCGTTCGTCCGCGTCGACCGGGCCGGCAACATGTCCAAACGCCAGTCCGCCACGGGATTCCACTTCTCCACCAGCGGCGGCACCTGCCCGCTGTGGAACGTCTACGAGACCTTCGCGTACCCGGGCAAGATCATGACGCAGATCGCGCAGATGCCCGACGGCCGCCGCTACCTGTGGGTCGCGCGGACCGTCGAACGCCGCGCGGCCCGCTACGGGCAGCCGTCGAAGACGTTCGCGATCGGCCTCGGCTGCGAGCTGCGCCACGCGCATCGACTCGTCTACGCCGACGGCCTCGACCTCGACGAGTCCAACCCCGGCACCCCGATCGGCGCAGGCTGCCGCATCTGCGAACGCGTCAACTGCCCGCAGCGCGCGTTCCCACCGCTCGGCAAGGAGCTGGACATCAACGAACACCGCAGCTCGGTCTCGCCCTACCTCATTCGCTGACCCGCACCCACCGACCCGGCGCCACGTACTCACGCGCGGCGCCGGGTCGTCGCGTGCTCCCCCTCCCCCTTTCCGAGCGAGCGGCACATTCGGTCGGTTGAAGGAGACGAGCGGCACATTCGCTCGGACACCGGGCGCCGCCCGCGGGCGAGTTCACACAGGCGAAACATCGAACATCCAATTGTCACAAGCAGATATACCTGCGAAACACCATCCCTTTACTGTTTGGCCGACGAATACAGCGCTGTATACGCACCCGGATACATCGGGGAACCGAGGCTTCTCATCTTCCAAACAAGGGGGCATCTCCATGTCAGTTGCCAGGTCCACATTCGCCAAGCGTGCCGTCGCCGTTCCGGTGGCACTCGCGGCTGCCGGTCTGCTTCTCACCGCCTGCGGCAGCAAGGCCGGTGACACCGCGACCGGCGCGACCGGCGAATCCTGCGTCGACACCTCCGGCGACACGATCAAGGTCGGTTCGCTGAACTCCCTGTCCGGCACCATGGCAATTTCCGAAGTCACCGTTCGTGATTCGATCGCGCTGGCCGTCGAGGAGATCAACGCCTCCGGTGGCGTGCTCGGCAAGCAGATCCAGATCGTCGCCGAGGACGGAGCGTCCGAGCCGACGGTGTTCGCCGAGAAGGCCGAGAAGCTCATCAGCTCCGACTGTGTCGCTGCGGTGTTCGGCGGCTGGACGTCGTCGAGCCGCAAGGCGATGCTGCCGGTGTTCGAGGACAACGACGCACTGCTGTACTACCCGGTGCAGTACGAGGGCCTGGAATCGTCGCCGAACATCTTCTACACCGGCGCGACCACCAACCAGCAGATCGTGCCGGCCCTGGACTACCTGAAGGAGAAGGGCGTCAAGTCCCTCTACCTCGTCGGTAGCGACTACGTGTTCCCGCAGACGGCGAACCGCATCATCCGCGCCTACGCCGAGGCCAACGGCATCGAGATCAAGGGCGAGGACTACACCCCGCTCGGTTCGACCGACTTCTCGACGATCGTCAACAAGATCCGCACCGCCGACGCGGACGCGGTGTTCAACACCCTCAACGGCGACTCGAACGTCGCATTCTTCCGCGAGTACGCCAACGTCGGCCTGAAAGCCGCTGACATGCCGGTGGTTTCGGTGTCCATCGCCGAGGAGGAGGTCGTCGGCATCGGCGCCCAGAACATCGAGGGCCAGCTCACCGCGTGGAACTACTACCAGACGGTGGACTCCCCGGAGAACAAGTCGTTCGTCGACGCCTACAAGGCGAAGTACGGCGCGAACAAGCCGACCTCGGATCCGATGGAGGCTGCCTACACCTCGGTCCACCTGTGGAAGAACACCGTCGAGAAGGCGAACTCGTTCGCCGTGGCCGACATCCAGGAGGCGGCCGACGGCGTCACGTTCGACGCTCCCGAAGGCACCGTCACGATCGACGGCGACAACCACCACATCGCCAAGACCGCACGCATCGGTGAGATCCGCGGCGACGGACTGATCTACACCGTGTGGGACTCGGGCTCCCCGATCGAGCCGGACCCGTACCTGAAGAGCTACGACTGGGCCTCGAGCCTGTCCGGTAGCTGAGCCGATACGACCGGGAAGCCGACGAGAAAGGGGGCGATATGGATGTCGTGGTAGGACAGCTGTTCACGGGATTGAGCATCGGCTCGATCCTGCTGCTGGCAGCGCTGGGCCTGTCGTTGACGTTCGGCCAGATGGGCGTGATCAACATGGCCCACGGCGAATTCATCATGGCCGGTTCGTACACCGCATACGTTGTGCAGCAGGTGGTCTCCGCGGCCGGGGTCTCGCTGCTGATCTCCCTGCTCGTCGGCTTCCTGGTCGGCGGCGCGATGGGCGTGCTGCTGGAGGTCACGCTCATCCGCCGCATGTACCACCGTCCGCTCGACACACTGCTCGTGACGTTCGGCGTGGGCCTGTTGCTGCAGCAGGCCGCCCGTGACATCTTCGGCGCACCGGCGGTCAATGTGGTTGCCCCACAATGGCTGTCCGGCGGTGTCGAGATCCTGGGTGCGGTGGTTCCGAAGACCCGCCTGTTCATCCTGGTGCTGGCCGCCGTGTGCGTCGTCGCGCTGATCGTGGCGATGAAGTACACGCCGATGGGCCGTCGCATCCGGGCGGTCGTGCAGAACCGCGATCTCGCCGAGACCGTCGGCATCTCCAGCCGGCGTACCGACATCACCACGTTCTTCCTCGGCTCCGGACTCGCCGGCCTGGCAGGGGTCGCGCTGACCCTCATCGGCTCGACGAGCCCGACGATCGGGCATTCGTACCTGATCGACGCGTTCCTCGTCGTCGTCATCGGCGGTCTCGGCCGCATCGAGGGCGCCGTGATCGCGGCGGTCGCGCTCGGCCTGCTCAATTCGTTCATCGAATACTCCACCACCGCGTCGATCGCGAAGGTGATCGTGTTCGTGATCATCGTGGTCTTCCTGCAGATCCGCCCGCAAGGTCTGTTCGCGGTCAAGACAAGGAGCCTGGTCTGATGTCCGTTCTCACCCGGCCCGGACCGGTCCGCACGTGGGCGGGATTTGCGATCGCCGTGCTCGTGCTGTTCGGTCTCGCCCCCGCCGTCCTGTCCGACTTCCGCCTGAATCTGCTCGCGAAGTTCCTGTGCTTCGCCATCGTCGCCGCCGGCATCGGCCTGGCCTGGGGCCGCGGCGGCATGCTGACCCTCGGTCAGGGCGTGTTCTTCGGCCTCGGCGCCTACATGATGGCGATGCACCTGAAGATCGCCGACGCCGAGGTGCGCGGCGACACCGTGCCGGACTTCATGCAGATCGCGGGTATCCGTGAACTGCCCGCGTACTGGGTGCCGTTCACGTCGCCGCTCGTGACGCTGCTGGGCATCCTGCTCGTGCCCGCACTGCTGGCCCTGCTGCTCGGCCTCGGCGTGTTCAAGCGCCGCGTCAAGGGCGCCTACTTCGCGATCCTGTCCCAGGCCCTCGCCGCGGCGTTCGCGATCCTGCTCGTCGGCCAGCAGAGCACCGGAGGGTCCAACGGCCTCAACCGGTTCCGCACGTTCTTCGGTTACGACCTGTCCGATCCGGTCAACAAGCGGATGCTGTTCTTCATCGTCGCGGCGATCCTGCTGCTCGTCGTCGCCGGGACCCGCCAGCTCATGCACTCACGCTACGGTGAACTGCTCGTCGCGGTCCGCGACCAGGAGGAGCGCGTCCGCTTCCTCGGCTACGACCCCGCGACCGTCAAGGTCGTCGCCTACACGGTCGCCGCGTTCTTCGCCGGCATCGCCGGTGCGATGTTCGTGCCGATCGTCGGGATCATCTCCCCGGCGGACATCGGCATCGTGCCGTCCATCGCGTTCCTCATCGGCGTCGCGATCGGTGGCCGCACCACCCTGCTCGGGCCGGTACTCGGCGCGATCGGTGTCGCGTGGGCGCAGACCGCCCTCTCGGAGGAATTCCCGTCCGCGTGGACGTATGCGCAGGGCCTGCTGTTCATCGTCGTCGTCGGATTCTTCCCCGCCGGACTCGCCGGAATCGCAGCGCTCCGGCGTCGCAAGCGCACCGAAAGCGACACCCCCGCAGAGAAACCCGATCCCGAACCGACCGCCGAGAACACCGAGATGGAGCCGGCACGATGACCGAACCCACCTTCGGCGGCAACGCCGGAATGTCCAGCCAATACCTCGAAATCCGTGATCTGCGAGTGCAGTTCGACGGCTTCACCGCCGTCGACGGTGTCGACCTGACGCTGCTACAGGGCGATCTGCGATTCCTCATCGGCCCCAACGGCGCCGGAAAGACCACGCTCGTCGACGCCATCACCGGCCTCGTCCCCGCGACCGGGTCGGTCACCAAGTCCGGGGTCGAACTGCTCGGCAAGAAGGTCCACAAGATCGCCCGGCTCGGCGTCGGCCGCACGTTCCAGACGGCGTCGGTATTCGAGGAGCTGACGGTGCTGCAGAATCTCGACATCGCCGCCGGCGCCGGCCGCAACCCGTGGCAGATGCTGCGCCGCCGCAAGGACGTGCTGCCGCAGATCGAGGAGGCACTGGAAACCACCGGCCTCGCGGCCCATCGCGACATCCCCGCCGGGATCCTCGCGCACGGCCAGAAGCAGTGGCTCGAGATCGGCATGCTCCTGGTGCAGAACTCCGACGTGCTGCTGCTCGACGAACCCGTCGCCGGCATGAGCCACGACGAACGCGAGGAGACCGGGCAGCTGCTGCGCCGCATCGGCGCCGAGCGCACCGTCGTCGTCGTCGAACACGACATGGACTTCATGCGCGCGTTCGCGACCTCGGTGACGGTGCTCGCGCGCGGCAAGGTCATCGCCGAAGGCACCGTCGAAGAGGTGCAGAACGATCCGCAGGTCCAGCAGGTCTACCTGGGTACCGCGAGCCTCGAGGAGGCGATCTGATGCTCGAACTCGTCGACGTCCGTACCGGTTACGGACGCACCGAGATCATCCACGGGGCCACGATCACGGTCCCGTCCGACGGGGTCGTCGCCGTCATGGGCCACAACGGTGCCGGCAAGACCACCCTGCTGCGCGCCGCCGTCGGGCTGCTGCCGGTCGCCTCCGGCAAGATCCTGCTCGACGGTGAGGACATCACCGGGTTGCGCCCGGCGGCGCGCGTGGCCCGGGGCCTCGCGTACGTTCCGCAGGGCCAGCAGTCCTTCGGGCAACTCACCTGCGCCGAGAACCTGCAGGTGGTCGCGGACGGCCGCAAGAACGGCAAGGCGCTGATCGCGGAGATGCTCGATCTGTTCCCTGCGCTGGTTCCGCTGCTCGATCGCCGCGCGGGCCTGTTGTCCGGCGGCCAGCGCCAGCAGCTCGCCATCGCCCGCGCGCTGATCACCCGTCCACGGATGCTCATTCTCGACGAACCGACCGAGGGTATCCAGCCGTCCGTCGTTCAGGAGATCGAGAAGACGATCGTGGACCTGAGCCGGCGCGGCGACCTCGGGGTGCTGCTCGTCGAGCAGCACATCGGATTCGCCCTCGACAACGCCCGCCACTACTACGTCCTGGAATCGGGACGCATCACCGCGACCGGCGAAGGAGGCGCCGACGCCGCTCGTACCGTTCGCAGCGCGATGGCAATCTGATGTTCTCCGGCGGCACCCGGCGGGAGCGCGTCTACCGGGCGCTGCGCGCCGATCTGACAGCGGGCACCGTCTCCCCCGACGAGCGACTCAGCGAGGAACGGCTCGCCGAGCTGTACGGGGTCTCCCGCACACCGGTGCGGGAGGCCCTGGCCCGCCTCGTGTCCGAGGGTCTCGTCGAGCGACGCGAACACGGGCTCTTCCCGTACCGTCCGCGCTTCGAGGACCTCGGCGACCTCTACGAGCTGCGTGCCACGCTGGAACTGCGCGGCATCACGCGCGCGGTGTCCGGGGTGGTCGTCCACGACCGGGACGTGCTCGGGGCCGAACTCGAACGGTGGTACCGATTCCGTAGCGATCCGCCGGCTCCCGATGCAGGGTTCGTCACGCTCGACGAAGAGTTCCACCTGACGCTGCTCGCCGCGTCGGGGAACGACGCCCTGTGCGACGCGCTCGATTCGGTCAACGCGAAGGTACGCACGGTCCGGATGTTCGACGAGCTCGTCCCGGAGCGGGTGGAGCGCGCCGTCGAGGAGCACATCGCCGTCGCGGAGGCGGTACTCGACGGAAGACTGGACGACGCGCACACCCGGCTGCGCGAGCACATCGTCGACGCGTGCGCGGCGATCGTGCAACGCACCGAGGCGGCGCGGACGATGGCCCGGCTCTCGCGGGCCGTGCGAGACTAGCGCGCATGACGCCCCGCATCACGCCCGGACGGTTCCGTCAACTCGGCCCGGTCAACTGGATCGCCTGGCGCGTCCTGTCACTGGCGGCAGGAACCTCGGACGCGCACCTGTTCAGCACACTGGGTCGCGCCGGCGGCCTGTTCCGCGGCTGGCTGCACTACTCCGGCAAGCTGATGCCCGGCGGCAAGCTCCCCCGCCACGAATCCGAACTCGTCATCCTGCGCGTCGCGCACCTGCGCGGCTGCGACTACGAGATGGACCACCACGTGCGGCTCGGTCGTCGCGCGGGTGTGACCGCCGAGATCCTGCAGCGTGTCATCGAGGGGCCGCAGGCCGAGGGGTGGAGCCCGCGTCACCGTGCGCTGCTCGCCGCAGTCGACGAACTGGTCGCGACCAAGGACCTCACCGACGAGACGTGGTCGGCGCTGGCCGAGCACCTCGACGTCCGCCGCTTGATCGAATTCTGCCTGCTGATCACGCAATACGACGGTCTGGCGACCACGATCCGCACCCTGCGCAT
>NZ_JADZGH010000210.1:21046-31327 GCF_015865005.1 Rhodococcus sp. CX | reverse complement strand
GAGCGGATTCGCAGTCACCGCGTCGATCGGCGGGTGACGGCGAAAATCGAGTAGTCGGCTACTCGTGCCCGCGACGACGCCGCGCGGAACGCTGAGGTCATAGTTCCCCGCAGCGAGCGGAGCAGACGATGACCCGCATATTCCTGAGCCATTCCAGCCGAGACAGCCGGCAGGCGGTCGCGCTCATGCGCTGGCTCGTCGAGAACGAACCGAGCCTGGCCGGGGAGATCTTCCTCGACATCGATCCGGACACCGGGCTGGCGCCGGGGGTGCGGTGGCGCGATGCGCTCACCCGGACCGCGGCACGCTGCGAGGCCGTCGTGTGCCTGCTCTCGACCGACTGGGAGTCGTCGCAGGAATGCACCAATGAATACCGCACTGCCGAAACTCTGAACAAACGGATCTTCTGCGCCCGACTCGACGCGACGGCCGGCCGGTACACCCACGAATGGCAACATTGCGACCTGTTCGGTGACGGGCCGACCACCGAGATCACGGTCGACGGCGAACCGATCGTGTTCCGTACCGAGGGGCTGCGAAGGCTGCTGCGCGGCCTGCGCGACGCCGGGGTGGGTGCCGAACATTTCGCGTGGCCACCGCCCGGCGACCCGGACCGGGCTCCCTACCGCGGGTGGGAACCTCTCGAAGAGCAGGACGCCGCCGTCTTCTTCGGCCGCGACGAGCAGATCATCAGTGGGCTCGACAAGCTGCGGGGCATGCGGGCGTCGGGGTCCGCGTCGCTGTTCGTCGTGCTGGGGCCGTCCGGTGCGGGCAAGTCGTCGTTTCTGCGAGCGGGCCTGCTCCCCCGGTTGCGCCGCGACGACCGGCACTTCCTTCCCCTGGGCATCGTGCGCCCGGAGCGCGCCGCATTGACCGGCGAGCACGGACTGGCCCGCGCGATTCATACGACACGCGCCGAATTGGGGTTGCCCGCACCCCCGCTCGGCGAGATCAAGGCGGCGTGCCGATCGGGCGATGCCACACGGGTCACACAATGGCTGAGGGAGATTCGACAGAAGGCATCCGATCGGCTGCTCCACGACACCGGCAATGCACCCCTGCCGACCCTGATCCTGCCGGTCGATCAGGCCGAAGAACTGTTCGCGGCGGACGCGGGACCCCAGGCATCGCAGTTTCTGACACTCCTCGCCCGGCTCACACGCCATTCCACCGGCGACGACGAGCCCCTGTTCCTCGTCGCAGCGACGATTCGCTCCGACCGGTTCGAGACGCTGCAAACCGTCCCGGAGCTGGCGGACGTGCGATCCGAGCTGTTCAACGAGCTCAAGCCGATGCCGCGCACCGAGTTCAAGGAAGTCGTGTGCGGTCCTGCGGCCCGCGCCACCGCCGCGGGACGTCCCCTCGAGGTCGAGCCCGCCCTGCTGAACCGGCTGCTGTCCGCGTGCGGGCAAGGCGCCGACACCCTCCCGCTGCTGGCACTCACCATGGCCCGGCTCTACGAGGACTACGGCAGCTCCGGGCGGCTCACCCTCGCCGAATACACCGCGATGGGCGGCATGCACGCGGTCGTCCAGACCGAGATCGACAACCTGCTTTCCTCCGATCCCGACGAACGCAGCACACAACTCGAGCACCTGCGCGCCGCGTTCGTTCCGTGGCTGGCCAACATCGACCAGTACACCGACCAGCCGATGCGTCGCCTCGCCCGGTGGTCCGACCTGCCTGCGCCGAGCCGGCCGCTTCTCGACGCGATGGTCGCACGTCGGCTCCTCGTCAAAGGTGAGCGCGACGGCGACGTCGTCGTCGAAGTCGCCCTGGAAAGCCTGCTGCGGCAATGGACCGACCTCGCCGGCTGGCTCCACGAGGAACGCGACAGCCTCCGGGAGGCCGACGCGCTCGAACGAGCTGCCGCGGCGTGGCGGAAGAACAATCGGCAAGAGGCGTGGCTACTCGAGGGCGAACGTCTGACCGACGCCGAAACCTTGTCTGCGCGAAAGGGCTTCCGGGACCGCCTCAGTCCGGTTCGACCGTACCTCCTCGCATCGCGGCAACGGGAGGACCAACGTGTTGCCGACGAAAAGCTCCGCCGCGAAGCGGAGTTGGAGGCGGCGCGAGAGAAGCAAGAGGCGGCGGAAGCGCTGGCCGTTGCGGAAACGGAAGCGAGGCAGAAAGCTCAGGAATACGCCACCGTCCTGCAGAAGCAGTCGCGGAAGTTGCGGACGGTTCTCGCGGCGATGGCGGTCGTTGCCCTCGCCGCAACCGCTGCATCCGGCTGGGCGCTGCACTCCGAGCGCCTCGCCGACACTCGAAGCGACGAGGCGGTCGCGTCGCGGCTGGTGGCCGAGGCTCAGTCGATCCTTGCCGACGATGGCACCGGGAACGAGGTCCACGCTATCAACAAGTTGCTCGCTGCCCCCCATTTCGCCCGAACGGACGCCGACGCACTGGTCAGCGCTGCTGCCGACCGCCGCGACCTATTCAAGATCATCGAGATTCCCGCAATTGTCCACAGTGCCACCTACAGTCGCGACGGCACGCGGATCGTCACCGGCGACGACGGCGGCGCAGTGCGCGTGTGGGATTCGCAGACTGGTCTTTCCGTCCTCGACCCGATGCAGCACGGCGACGCGGCCGTGTTCCGGGTGGCCATCAGTCCGGACGGAACACGAATCGCGTCGGGCGACTACAACGGCGTCGTCCGTGTATGGGATTCCACGACAGGCCAACCGATCGGCACCCCGACATACGACCAGACGGCGATGGTGTCGAGCCTGGCATTCACCGACGACGGATCCCGGATCCTTTCGACGCACTCCGATGGGGCGCTCCGCTGGTGGGATCCGAATACCGGGCAACTCGACGGCGAACCGGTGACCGCTCTCGTCGGTGGTTCGGTGCAGTCGACCGCGTTCAGCCCGGACGGACGATGGCTCGCTACCGGAAGTGCCGACAACGGAATCCGGTTGTGGGATCTGTCCACTCCTGGGTACGACCTCGTCGGTGAGACGATGACGGGCCATACTCGGGTCGTCACGGCACTCGCGTTCAGCCCGGACAGCCGGCAGATCGTATCGGGCAGCGACGACGGCACCGTGCGACTGTGGGATGTCGCAACGCACCGTGAGATCGGCGACCCCATGATTACCCCGAGTCCGGCGACAAGTGTCGCCTTCGACACCGACGGACGACGCGTCGTCTCCGGAGGATTCGACGGGACGATCCGCGCCTGGGACACCGACCTGCAGCAACCCATCGGCGTACCTCTCACCGGGCATGACGGGCCCGTGGCCGGTGTGGCATTCAGTCCGGACGGCCGGCAGTTGCTGTCGGCAGGGTGGGATGCGACGGTGCGGACATGGGACGCGACCACCGCACTGCCGGTGACCGGCAGTGCCGGAAGGATCTACGGCATCGGGACCGACACGAACAGCCACCGCATCGTCTCCGCAAGTGCGGACGACGAATCACTACGTCTGTGGGACCTCGACACCGGAAAATCGCTCGGGGCACTCAGCGGGCACGACGGCACCATCGAGGTCGTCACGGCTACCGACGACGGGCACCGCCTTGCCTCGGGCGGCGACGACGGCACCGTGCGAGTGTGGGATATCGGCACCGGCCTGCCCGTCGGAGCTCCCCTCACCGGACAACAAGGTGCCGTCCGGACCGTCGACTTCAGCCCCGACGGCCGCCGGCTCGCCTCCGCAGGCGACGACGGCACCGTTCGACTGTGGAACGCCGACACCGGCCAACCGATCGGCGATCCTGTCCAGGCCCGGCACGAGGGCACAGTCAACGCAATCGACTTCAGCCCCGACGGTCACCGCCTGGTATCCGGAGGCGACGACGGCACCGTTCGACTGTGGAACGCCGACACCGGCGCACCGGTCGGCGATCCCATCCGAGTCGGGCCCGAAGTGCAGGTGGTCGGGTTCGCCGCACACGGCCACCGGGTCTTCTCGGTTTCGTTCGTCCAGGGTCTCCAGCTGTGGGATCCGGAAACCGGACAGTCGATCGATACCGTGGAATCCGGGGACAAGGCCGCCGTGTTCCCCGTCGGAATCAGTCCGGACGGCACTCGCATCGTCGCCGGCGGAACGGACTCCGCGTTGCGGCAGTGGGACCCCGAAACCGGGCGGCTCCTCGGACCGGAGATGCCCGGACACCGCGGCGGGGCGGCCGGCGTCGAATACAGCCCGGATGGGCGCTACATCGTCTCCGGCGGCTCCGAGGGCGACATCCGTCTCTGGGACGCCGAGACCGGACGGCTGATCGCGGTACCCATGACCGGCCACGCGGGGTGGGTAGCGGCCATCGCATTCACGTCCGACGGACGGCGCCTCGTCTCGGGCGGGACAGATGGCACTCTCCGGATCTGGAATCTTCCGCCGTCGACAACGGAGGAGGCATCGAACATGTTGTGTTCCAAGCTCACCCGCAACATGACCGATGACGAATGGCACGAGTGGATCTCCCCCGACATCGAACCCCAGACGTTGTGCCCGGACCTTCCTCCCGGCACCGACACCGAATGACGAAGGAGTACCACCATGCCTCACGTGACGTTCGTCCACGGCATCGGCAACAAGCCCCCGGCCGACGAATTGCTGGACCAATGGCGCATCGCGCTGTTCGACGACGACGGCCTCGATCTCGACGCCATGGGTGTCACCTCGTCGATGGTGTACTGGGCGGACATGCTCTACGCGCAGCCCGCTGCCGCGTTCACCGCCCACGAGTCCACCCTCGGGCCGGACGATGCCGCCGAGTTCGAGGTCCAGGATCCGGGCTGGATCTGCGAACTGCCCGACGACGAGCGGCAATTCGTCGAACGACTGGGCCTCGAAGTCGGAGTCGCCACGGTGGAACCCGTTCCCGGTGAGTGTGAAACGCTCGTGCTGCCGGATACGGAACTCGAAGCGATCCCACTGCCACCCGCGGTGAAGAAGCGGCTGATGCAGGTGTTCCTGCGCGACGTGCATCATTTCCTCTACGACGCTTCGTTCACGCCGCGACCGGGCGAAACCTTCCGAATTCGCAGCGATATCCGCGAGCGAGCTTTGAAAGCCTTGCAGGAAGGCGATTCCCAGCCCGGACCCCACGTCGTCGTCGGACACAGCCTGGGCAGCGTCATCGCCTACGACGCCCTGACCGCGATCAACGACGCCCCGCGCGTGGATGCGCTGCTCACCGTCGGTAGCCCGTTGGGGATCTCGGAGGTCCAGGACGGGCTGACGCCACCGTGGACTCGCAACGACGGCTGGCCGGCGCGGTGCCTCGGCGACGGCCGATGGACCAACGTATACGACCCGCTCGACCCGGTCTGCGGATTACTCGACCGGCAGATCGCGGGCGACTTCCTGCATGCCGGACAGCGGAAGGTCGCCGATGTCGGGGTGTCGAACACCGGCAGTTGGCGGCACAGCATCGGCAAGTATCTCGGCCAGCCCCGACTCCGCGATTTCCTGCGTCAGGTCCTCGAATGACGACCGTCGACGTCGCCTGGATCGACCGGATCGCCCGCTCTGCAGGCACTTTCGACTGGCCGGAGGTGGGCCGAATCGTCCAGGAGTACTGCCGATTCCTGCGCGGATCGGCCGAACAGCCTCCGGCAGAGGTCATGCGGATGCTCGCCGGGTTGCGCCGGTACCGCAGATTCGACGACGTGATTGCCGTCGCGGACGCCGCACTGGGTCGCGGACTCGACCTTCCTGCGGTGCGGCGGCAGTACGCCCAGGCGCTCGTCGACCGGGGTATGCCGGCGGCCGCATTGCATCTCTATTCCGAGCTGGCCGACGATCCGGACACGCCGGCGTCGGAGCGGATCGAGGCGCGCGGTGGGATCGGCCGGTGCCACAAACAGTTGTTCCTCACCACCGGCGACCTCCCGCGTCGGGCGCACCACCTGCGAATGTCACTCGACGCGTATCTGACGGCGCGTGACGAGGCACCGGCCCGGCCGTGGCACGCGATCAATGCGGCAGCCCTGCTCGCCCGCGCACATCGGGACGGCCTCGCCGTCCCCGGAATCGCCGATCCCGCCGTGTTGTCCCGCGCACTCGCCGCCCAGGTGCTCGGTGCGATCGAGACCGCGGCCGAACCCGACGCGTGGGGCGCTGCCACCGCCTGCGAAGCGGAGGTCGCACTCGGCGATCCTGCAGGTGCCGATACATGGCTCGACGCGTTTCTCGCCGATCCGGGAGTCGATGCGTTCAAGATCGCCGCGCTGCTGCGGCAGCTGGTGGAGGTGTGGGAACTGACCACCGCGGCCGCGCCCGGCGACACCATGCTGCCGCTGCTGCGCTCGGCGCTTCTGCATCGCGACGGCGGCGGCGTGCTGGTCCGCGATCGCGATGTCGGCACGGCCCGGCTCGCCCACCTCGAGAAGGTGTTCGGCCACGACCGCTACCAGTCGTTGACGTGGTACCGCCACGGGCTGTCGCGGTGCCGCGCGGTCGCGCAGGTGTGCACACCGTCGGAGGACGGGGTCGGGACCGGGTTCGTCGTCGACGGCCGGGATCTGCATCCGGACCTGCCGGAGCGGGTGCTCGTCACCAACGGACATGTCGTGCCCGAGGGGGTTGCCGCCGGCGACGCGGTGGTCGTGTTCCATGCGCTGGACGCCTGCACGGACCGCTTCCGGCCGGTGCGCTGCTGGTGGTACGCCCCGTCCGACGGCGCGGGGCTGGACACCTCCGTCCTGGAACTGGACGGCTGGCCCGGCGACCTCGAACCGTTGCCCGTCGCGGCACGCCTGCCCGCACTCGAACCCCGTCCGCCCCGTGCGTATCTGATCGGGCACCCGCGCGGTCTCCAACAGCCGCAGTTCTCGCTCCAGGACAACATCGTGCTCGACTACGATGACACCCGGGTGCACTATCGTTCGCCCACCGAGGGAGGCAGCTCCGGCAGTCCGGTGTTCGACGACCAGTGGCGGCTCATCGGGTTGCACCACGCAGGCGGCGTCGACATCCCGCGACTGAACCACAAGGGCGGTACGTACTCGGCGAACGAGGCGATCACGGTCGGTGCCCTCCGCGCGGCGCTCGCACACCGCGCACCCCAGGCCAGGGAGGTGGCGTGACGGTCGGCAGCGACGTGGTCGAGGTGGGTGGACGGGAGCTGGCCCTGATCCGTGTCCCGCCGGGTACACCGCCGCGACCGGGAGACCGACTCACCGCACTGCTGCGAGCAACCGGTGTGTCCCCCGGTGCCCCCGCAGTGGTCCTCGTCGGGGGTGCGGACGGTATGGCACCGTCGGACGCCGCTCTCTGCGAGCGCCTGTTCGTCCCGCTCGTCGCGATGATCGAATCCTTCGGCGCGACCTTGATCGACGGCGGCACGGACTCCGGGGTGATCGGACTGGTCGGACGGGAACGCCGCCGGAGCGGCGCCCAGGGAGTGCATCTCGGGATCGTCGCGGAAGGAACGGTGCGCTGGCCCGGACACGACGGGACACTGCCCGATTCGGCCGCGCTGGAACCGAATCACACCCACATCGTCGCCGTCGCGGGGGATCACTGGGGCGACGAAACGCCGTGGCTCGGGGCTGTCGCCGAAACCCTTGCAGCGGGATCGCCCGTCGTCACGGTGCTCGCGAACGGCGGCGGGATCGCGCGCGACGACGTCACACAGTCGCTGGCCGAGGGGCGCCCGGTTCTCGTGCTGGCGGGCACCGGCCGCGCCGCGGATCTGCTCGCCGCGACCGCGGTGTCCCCGCTCGTCACGGTCGTCGCGCCCGAACCCGACGCAGTGCGGACGGCGCTCGAGGCCGCACTGCTGGGCTGACAGCGAAATGCGCTCACCGCTTCGGAATCCGCCCACGCTGTCGCGTGAGCGACTTCGCACTCACCGCGTGGATTGCCGGGCGACTGCCCGCTCGAATCGCTGTGCGACGACGTCGAACCGCGTCAGATCGGCCCACGTCCAGCGGACGACCTCGAGACCGAGATCGCGCAGCGCGTCCTCGCGGAGTTTCTCGGCGAACACGTCGCGACGGTCGGCGTACTTGCCGGCCCCGTCGAACTCGCCGGCCACCCCGTGCCGCTCCCAGAAGAAGTCGAGACGGACGCGTCGTCCGTCGCGCAACACGATCGGATGCTGGAGCACGGGACGAGGCAGTCCGCTCTCTGCGATCCGCACCCGCGACAGCGATTCCCCGGGACTTTCACTGCGCGCGTCGAGGAACGGCACGACTGCCGCGGCCCGCGCGATCCCGCTGCGATGGCGGGCCGACGCCAACGCCGCGGGCAGCAGATCCAGCGTGTCCGGGTAGTTCCGCAGGGCCGAGTCCCCGACGACCACTGCCTGGTCCAGAGGAAGAGCCCGGGAGAGGTCCACGACGGTGCGTGCGGGAGAGGTGACAGCGAGACCGTCCACGTCGACGACGTCATCGTCGGTCCAGGTGGTCGCGTGCACGTGCAGGTGCCGGGTGCGGCGACCGTGCGATCCGGTGCGGGAGACGTGCACCTGCGCGAGATCGATGTTCCACACGTCCAGGTTCAGGAGCGTTGCCGCCGAGACATGGCTGATCACCGCGCCGGGCGGCATCGTCGACGCGACGTGCCGCGCCCGCACCCGGTGACGTGCGGGGTCGTCCAGCCGGTCATGATCGGCGCGCCACAGGTACACACCTCGCGTGAGGGCGACGAGGTCGCCGGCCCGCACCGCGGCACGAATGTGGTCGTCCGAGAAGCCCGTCGCGAGCAGGTGCGTTCGGGTCAGTGGTCGAGGGTCGGTCATGAGGCGACCCTGCCCGATCCCATCCGGCCGAACCACCCACTCCGAGCCGAAATCAGGACTTCTGTGGATGAACGACGCGCCTGTGCACAACCGTCGGATCGGTTGATGCGCCGCATGATTCGGAATCCGCCCACCCTGTAGCGTGGGCGGATTCCGAATCACCGCGCAGATCAGCCGCGCAGCACGTCCGCGACTGGGGTCGCGTCGCGTCCGATCAGGCGCTGCAGATCGCCGCTGTCGGTGTCGAGGGCTCCGGCGGCGATGCCCGCGTCGGAGTCGGCGAGAACCGCCGCGAACTGGGACGGTACCCCTGCGCCTTCGAGGACCTGCGTGTACTCCTCACGCGACAGGTCCTTGTACACGATCGGCTTCCCGACGACGCCGGACAGCGCCTCGGCGAGTTCCGCGTAGGTGAGCCGGTCGCCACCGAGTTCGTACACCTTGCCGGCGGCGTCGTCGGCGAGCAGCACGGCGGCCGCGGCCTCGGCGAAGTCCTTGCGGGCCGCTCCCGCGACGCGGCCGGTTCCCGCGGCACCGAACAGCACCCCGGTCTCGCGGGCGGTGCCGACGGCCGATTCGTAGTTCTCCCAGTACCAGCCGTTGCGAAGCAGCGCGTGAGCGATGCCGGATTCGGCGATGAGGTTCTCG
Organism: Rhodococcus sp. CX; assembly: GCF_015865005.1. NCBI lineage: Bacteria > Bacillati > Actinomycetota > Actinomycetes > Mycobacteriales > Nocardiaceae > Rhodococcus > Rhodococcus sp. CX. The sequence goes on along the minus strand of NZ_JADZGH010000210.1, from coordinate 21,976 downwards.
GTGGCCTTGTGCTCGGCGGCGAGCATCAGCGGGCTGTTCTGGGCGTCGAGGATGCTGGTGTAGGCGAGGAATCCGACGCCGGTGGCCTTCGCGGCCTCGACGACGTTGGTGTGCTGCGGGACGCGGCGGCCGATCTCGCTGCCGGAGACGAGCAGCAGCTTGTCGACGCCCGCGAACGCCACGCGCAGCGCGTCCGCGTCGTCGTAGTCGGCGACGCGCACCTGCACTCCCTTTTCGGCGAGCTCGGCGGCCTTCGCAGCATCCCGGACCACGGCGACGATGTCGGCCGCGGCGACACCCCGCTCGAGGAGCGCGGCGATGGTCAGGCGCCCGAGATTGCCGGTCGCTCCGGTCACTGCAATGGTCATGTCGACTCCTGTTGTTGATGCTTCAACTTCTCCACCATCACAGCACTAACTATTAGTAAGTGCAAGACGGTCGCGATATCGTCGCACCATGGCCTCGGACCCAGCGCTCGCAGCGGACGTGTTCGCGCGCTGTTGCGAATCCCGCCGGACGATGCTGGACATCACCGGCAGATGGGGAACCCTCGTCCTGGTCGCTCTCGGCGACGGCACCCACCGGTTCGGGGAACTCCGGCGCCGGATCGACGGTGTCAGCGAACGCATGCTGTCGCAGACCCTGCAGCAGCTCGAACGCGACGGCTTCGTCGCACGCGACGTCCGGGCAACGGTTCCGCCGCACGTCGAATACCGCCTCACGGAGCTGGGTTCGAGATTCGCGCAGCACCTGCGCGGCCTGATCGAACTCGTGCAGGACGCGATGCCGGAAGTGATTGCAGCCCAGGAGCGCTACGACAGCGCCCACTGAGCGAAGCTCATCAGCGCAGACAGAGCGAAGCCCATCAATGCCGACTGAGCGAAGCTCACCGCAGGACGACGAGTGTCACCACCGAGTCCTCGAGCGCGA
>NZ_JADZGH010000210.1:19818-20944 GCF_015865005.1 Rhodococcus sp. CX | reverse complement strand
CCCGCCTCGACATGAACGGCGGTTCCGGGCACCAGCTCGATCGACTCCCCGCCGACCTCGAAGGTCACGTGACCCTTCGCCCCCGAGACGAGAATCGGGAAGCCCGCACGGTGCTCTTCCATGGTCTGGCCGGCGGCGAAGCTCAACCGCACGACGGTCGCGCCGGGGCCGGCCGCCATACGTTCGATGCGGGGTGTGGGCCCGTCCTGGACGTTCAGGTCGGTGAGTCCTTCGATGCGCGTCACACCGGCGGTGCTGCTGTCCTGCGCGGTGTGCACCGACGGGTTCTGCGACATGTTCGACTCTCTCCTTCGTAGTGACCGAGCGCGACCCGACCGCAATTCCGGAACCGATGACCGTCGCCGTAACGTTGACATCGTCGCGCTGTACCGGCGACGACTATAAAGGAAATTACTCATTTGAATACGGCGGGCCTCACCGGAGTCCCACCGAGCGTTCGGCAGAGGGGCAGGAATTGGCACGACAGGTCAAGCAACGGGACCGCGTTCTCGCCCTGCTCGAAACGTCGGCCGAGCCACTCGACGCCCACCTGCTGGCCGACGACCTCGACCTGCACGTCACAACCGTCCGCTTCCACCTCAACTCGCTCATCGAGGAAGGCCTGGTCCGGACCCGGCAGCTCGAGTCGACGAAGGTCGGCCGGCCGCGTCTCGGATACACCGCCGTGCCGAAACCGTCCTATACGGACCTCGTCGCACTGCTCGCGGCCCGGCTCGGCGGCACCGCCGAGGAGCGGGAGCGCACGGCCTGCGAGGTGGGACGCGACTGGGCGGGCATGCTCGGTTTCGCCCCTGCCGACACCGCCGACGCGGGCGCCTTCGTCATCGACGCCCTCTCCCGCCTGGGATTCGAAACCCGATCCGCAACAAGCGCATTCGGAAACCACGAGCTCACTTTGTGCACGTGCCCCCTGGTCGAGATCGCCCGCACCAACCCGGAGGTCGTGCGCGGCATCCAGCGCGGGCTCATCCAGCAGCTCCTCGACGACAACGCGGCCACGTTCGGCGCCCGATACACCGCCGCGGTCTTCCCGGACCCGCAGGACGGCAATTGCTCGATCCGCCTGGCACTGCGGAAGTCGGACAGGGACGCCGAGGCGTCGTAA
>NZ_JADZGH010000210.1:9033-19808 GCF_015865005.1 Rhodococcus sp. CX | reverse complement strand
CCACGGGCCGAGGCCGGTACATCCGGGCGGGGATCTACCCGCGCGGAGGTCTGTGTCAGAAGTTGATCATGTGTCCTGCGAGGCCGTGGATGGCCTCCTGCAGCGCCTCCGACAGCGTCGGGTGCGTGTGGACGTTGCGGGCCAGCTCGTTGACGGTCAGGTCCCACTTCTGGGCCAGCGTCAGCTCGGGCAGCAGCTCGGAGACGTCGGGGCCGATGAGGTGGCCACCGATCAGCTCCCCGTGCGTCTTGTCGGCGATGAGCTTGACGAACCCGTTCGGGTCGCCGAGACCGTGGGCCTTGCCGTTGGCGGTGAACGGGAAGGTCGCGACCTTCACGTCGTAGCCCTCGGCCTTGGCCTGCTCCTCGGTGAGACCGAACGACGCGACCTGCGGCTGGCAGAACGTCGCGCGCGGCATCATGCGGTAGTCGCCCAGCTCGAGCGTCTCGGCGCCCCCGATGGTCTCGGCGGCGACGACGCCCTGCGCCTCGGCGACGTGCGCGAGCTGCAGCTTGGCGGTGACGTCACCGATGGCGTAGATGCCGGGGACGTTGGTGCGCATGCGCTCGTCGATCTCGATGGCGCCGCGGTTGAGGGCGACGCCGGTGTTCTCGAGGCCGTAGCCCTCGACACGGGGGGCGAAGCCGACGGACTGCAGGACCTTGTCGACGACGACCGTCTCGACGTTGCCGCTCTTGTTGTCCTTGATCGAGACGGTCACCTTGGTGCCGTCGTCGTCGATCGTCTGCACGGCGGCACCGGTCTTGATGGTGACACCGAGCTTCTTGTACGCCTTGGTGATCTCCTTGGAGACGTCGGCGTCCTCGTTGGGCAGGGCGCGGTCGAGGAACTCGACGATGGTGACGTCCACGCCGTAGTTCTTCAGGACGTAGCCGAACTCCATGCCGATGGCGCCGGCGCCGACGATGAGGATCGAGCCGGGCAGGTCACGCGTGAGGATCTGCTCCTCGTAGGTGACGACGTTCTCGCTGAGCGAGGTGCCGGGCAGCAGCTTCGTGACGGAACCGGTCGCGATGATGACGTTGTCGAAGGTCACCCGGTCGGTGCCGCCCTTGGTGAGCGCCACGTCGATGGTCTTGGCGTCGACGAACGAGCCCTTACCGTCGTACTCGGTGATCTTGTTCTTCTTCATGAGGAAGTGCACGCCCTTGGTGCGACCGTCTGCCACCTTGCGGCTGCGGTCGAAGGCTGCACCGAAGTCGAAGGAGACATCCCCCGAGATACCGAACGTCTTGGCCTCTTTGTTGAAGAGATGCGCCAGTTCGGCATTGCGGAGAAGTGCCTTCGAGGGGATGCAGCCCACGTTCAGGCACACACCTCCCCAGTACTTCTGCTCGATGATGGCGGTGCTCAATCCCAGCTGTGCCGCGCGGATAGCAGCGACGTACCCACCGGGACCGGCTCCGAGGACAACGACGTCATAGTGTGAGGTCACGGGTATACAGGGTAGTCCCGCCGGTTTCCGCTGTCTGTCGATGGTCCGGTTACTCGTCGGTAACGGTCGGATCGGCGCCCGATCAGCGGGTGGTGACGTACCGGCGGACCGTGAGCGGTACCAGCACAGCGACGATTCCGAGGCACCAGCCGAAGGCTGCGAACAGGGGGTGCTGCAGGGGCCACGCCGCATCCGCGGCCATCGGCACAGCCGCGTCCACGGCCGTCGGCGCGGCACCGCCCAGCAGTTCGCGCAGGGCGGCCACGACGGCACTGACCGGATTCCACTCCGCGATCGTCCGGATCACCGCGGGCATGGTCTCGGTGGGCACGAAGATGTTGGAGAACATGATCGTTCCGAAGATCATCGGCGCGCACTGCTGCAGCACCTGCTCGTCCCGGATCGAGAAGCCGAGCCAGATGCCCAGCCAGGAGAGCGCGAAGCGGAACAGCAGCAGCATCACTGCGAGCGCAGTCTCGCGGACGCCTGCGTCGATCCGCCAGCCGACGAGATATCCGACACCGACCATCGGCACGAGCGCGACCGCACAGGTGGCCGTTTCGGCGAGGGCGAGCCCGGCGGGCACCGACACCGGCGCGGTGGGCAGGGTCCGGAACCGGTCGGAGAGTCCGCTGCGCAGGTCGGCGTTGGCGGTGGCCGCGGTGGTCGCCAGGCCCATCGCGGCCACGAGCACCAGCACCCCCGGCATCAGATACGCGCGGTAGGCGGCGGCGTCACCGCCGGACAGTGCGCCGCCGAAGACGAATCCGAACAGCAGCACCATGCCCAGCGGCGCGGCGAGCGTGACGAGCAGCAGCGCGGGCGAGTGCCGGTACGTCAGGACGATCCGATGGAACAACGTCCGGGTGCCGGTGAGTGCCGAGCTTCCATGGGTGGCGGTGGTCATGCGGGCTCCTCCGTACGGGCGTGTCCGGTCAAGGTCAGGAACGCTTCGTCCAGCCCGACGCGACGGCGGCCGATGTCGTCGACGGGCACGCCCGCTTCGTCGAGGGCGCGTAGCACCGGCAGCAGCGGCACCGAATCGGCATCGGTGGCGAAAGACAGCCGGACGGTGCCGGTTTCGGACGCGGCGTCGGTGGCGATGTGCCGTAGACCGAATGCGGCGGTCACGCCGATCGCCTCGGTGACGTCCGCGGCGGCGGGCAGGGCGAGGTCGACTCCGGTTCCGACCGCCTCCTTGATCTGCGCCGGGGTTCCGGTCGCGATCGTCACGCCGGCGTCGAGGATCGTGATGCTGTCGGCGAGGCGGTCGGCTTCGTCGAGGTACTGCGTCGTGAGCAGCACGGCGGTGCCCTCCCCCACGAGTTCGCGCACCAGCCGGTAGATCTCGTTGCGGCTGTGCGGGTCGAGGCCGGTGGTCGGTTCGTCGAGGAACAGCACTTCGGGCCGCACGACCATCCCGGCGAGCAGGTCCAGCCGCCGGCGCATACCTCCCGAATAGCTGCTCACCGGGCGGGCGGCGGCGTCGGCGAGATCGAACCGGTCGAGCAGCTCGGTCGCGCGGACCCGGGCCGAGCGGCCGTCGAGTCCGTGCAGCCGCGCGAACATCGTCAGGTTCTCCCGACCGGTCAGCCGGGGGTCCACCGCATGGAACTGCCCGACCAACCCGATGCGTCGTTTCACGTGGGCCGCGTCGCGCACGACGTCGAAGCCGCAGACGCGGCCACGACCGGCGGTCGGCCGCAGCAGCGTGGCGAGCATGCGGACGGTGGTCGTCTTCCCCGAGCCGTTCGGGCCGAGCAGCGCATGGATGTGCCCGGCGGGAACGCTCAGGTGCACTGCGTCGACGACGTTGCGGTCTCCGAACGCCCGGGTCAGGCCGTCGGCTTCGAGCACGTTCATGCGCCCTCCCCCTCAAACTGTGAACAATGTTCGCAATTAGAGGGTAGATAAATGAGAACAGCGTTCGCAACTCTTTCCTCGAGGCATGCTGGGGGTCATGCCGACCTCACTGTGGCTGCGCACCGACGAACGCAAGCGCGGGCCCCGCCCGACGTACACCCTCGACGACATCGGCGAGGCCTGCGTCCGGCTGGTCGACAGTGAAGGCATGCGCGCACTCTCGATGCGGCGCGTCGCCGACGCGCTCGGCACCTCGGCGGCATCGCTGTACCGATACGTGGCCGGCAAGGACGATCTGCTCGCGCTGATGGCCGACCGGGTCGCCGCCGAGTTCGACTTCCCCCCGCTCACCGGTGACGTCCGCACCGATGTACTCGCCATCGCCCAGCAGTCCCGATCCCTGCATCGGCGTCATCCGTGGCTACGGGACACGCCGGCCACCGACCTCGGCCCGAACAGCATCCGCTACCTCGACCGGCTCGTCGGCGCACTGGCACCGGCCGGGCTCGACGCGACCGCCACCATGATGGGCGTCGCCCTGATCAGCGGCTGGGTCACCAATTTCGCGGCGCAGGAATCGGCCGGGGAGACGGCCTCGGCGAGCGGCGGCGGTGCCGCGCACATGTCCGAGATGCTCGCGCACGGCGACTATCCGCACCTGAGGGCCCTGTTCACCTCGGACTCCTCGGGCGCCGCCACGACCCTCGACAACGACGCCGCGTTCGTCGCGGGGCTCGACGCCATGCTGTTCGGAATCGCGCCCGCCGCGTCCCGAACCGAACCGCCTCGGCCGGAACGGAAATGACGGTCGGCGTACCGAAATATCGGTACACCGACCGTCACTCAGGGGCACTTCCGGAGACGCGGGCTACTTTTTCTTCGCGTTGTTGAACCGGCGCATCGCAAGCAGGTAGGCCGGAACCTTCCGGATCGGCACCGGACGCGGCCAGTCGCTGCCGCGGAAGAAGGGTTCGCTGCCGCCGTCGACGACGACGACCGACCCGCAGAGGAAGTCCGCGGCCGGCGACAGCATGAACTCGACCCACTCCCCGATCTGCTCCGGCCGACCGAATCCGCCGATCGGCACCGGGAAGTCCCGGACGCGGTCGGCTTCCGGGCTGTCGAGCTGGGCGGTCAACAGCGGTGTCTCGATCGCCCCGGGTGCGATCACGTTGAGGCGGATCCCCGCGCCGGCCCACTCCGGAGTCACGGCCGCGCGGCGCACCCAGTGGGTGACCGCGAGCTTCGAGGCCGCGTAGGTGAACGTCGGGCCGGCCGGCTTGATCCGGCACGCCCGCTTGACGGCCTTCTCCAGGTCCCCGGCGAGGAATGCCTTCACCGCCGACATCGGGGCGGCCGGAACCGTGGTCGTCGAGTTCGACCCGAAGACGACGACCTTGCTGTTTCCGGCTGCGGCGAGGGTCGAGCGCCAGCCCTCGAGCAGTTCGACGACACCGCGGAAGTTGACCTCGGCGATGACACGCTCCCGACCCGGCCCGGGACCGAGCCCGGCGGCGAGGACGGCACCGTCGAGGTGCCCCTCCGCCAGTTCGAGTGTCTTCGCGATCGCGGTGGCGCGACCTTCCGACGTCGACAGGTCCGCGACGACGTCGCCTTCCTTCAGGTCGATCCCGATCACGGTGTGACCGGCGGCCCGCAGACGATCCGCGCTCGCCTTACCCATCCCGGAAGCCGCACCGGTCACCGCATAAACGCCCATTACCATCCCCTCGTCGCCTTCGGTTTCCAGGGACGGTACCGTCCGGCGGATCGTTGCCGACAGCCGGTACGCAAGGGATGACGTTCCTATTGCGCGACGCCGGTGCCCTCGTACCGGGACAGCAACGCACGCTTGAGGATCTTGCCGCTCGGCAGGCGCGGCACCTCACCGAACTCGACGGTGCGCGGCACCTTGAAATGCGCGAGCCTCTCCCGCGCGTAGCCGATCAGCTCGGCCGCGAGGTCGTCGTTCGCGACGGTCGCCTCCGCCGGAGTCACCACCGCGTGCACCCGCTGACCCATCTCGTCGTCGGGCAGCCCGATGACCGCCACGTCGAGGACCGCCGGATGCATGGTCAGCGCATCCTCGATCTCCTGCGGATAGATGTTCACCCCACCGGACAGGATCAGGTCGGTGCGCCGCGCCGACAGATAGAGGTAGCCGTCCTCGTCCACGTGCCCCAGATCGCCGAGCGTGCTCCAGCCCTTGTCGTTGTACGCGCCGGCGGTCTTCGCGGCGTCGCCGTGATATTCGAACCTCGGGGTACCGCTCATCCAGATCGTGCCGATCTCGCCCGGAGGCAGTTCGTGTCCGTCCTCGTCGCAGATGTGCACCTCACCGACGGTGGGCCGGCCCACGGATCCGCGGTGCGCGAGCCATTCCGGCGTGGAGATCATGAAGAACCCGTTTCCCTCGCTCCCCGCATAGAACTCGAGGATCTTGGGGCCGAGCCACTCGATCATGCGTTCCTTGACCTCGACCGGACACGGTGCGGCCGCGTGGATCACCACGCGCAGGCTCGACAGGTCGTACCGCGCCCTCGTCTCGTCGGAAAGCTTCAGCATGCGGACGAACATCGTCGGCACGACCTGGGTGTGGGTGACCCGGTACCGGTCGATCGCGGCGAGCGCGCCCTCGGCGTCGAAGTGTTCCATGACGATCGCGGTTCCACCGTTGCGGACGGTGCCCACGGACCATCCGAGCGGGGCCGCGTGATAGAGCGGTCCAGGACTCAGATACACGCTGTCCGAACCGAATCCGAATGCATTCCGCATCACCGCATCGATTCCCAGCCCGGTTCCGAAGGGCGCGCCGGTCAGCTCGGGCAGAATCCCCTTGGGCCGACCGGTGGTTCCGGACGAGTAGAACATGTAGTAGCCCTCGACCTCGTCGTCGATCGGCGTCACCGGCAGCGCGGCTGCCGCGTCGGCGAGCGACTCGGCTCCGGTCGCCGACCTCCGCCACACCGTGAATCGTGTTTCCACAGCAGGGTTTCCGGAGTCGACGACCGACGCGAGCCGGTCGAGGTGTTCGGAGTGGACCAGCACGCGGGCACCGCAGTTCTCGACGACATAGGCGGCTTCGTCGTCGGCGAGGTGCCAGTTGACGGGCGTGTAGAGAAGTCCCGCTCGTTGCGCCGCCCAGACGACGGGGAACATCTCCAGGCAGTTCTCCATTAGGATCGCGATGTGATCGCCCGCCTGCAGCCCCCTCTGCCGGAAGAGGTGGGCGATACGGTTGGACGCGTCTTCGAGTGCGCGGTAACTCAGTGTCGCGCCGCTGCCGGCCATCACGATCGCGGGCTTGTTCTCCTCGGCCGCCGCCAGATCCGTCAGGTTCATCGCCGTCACGGCAATCCCTTCACGAGGGCCGCCGTCGTGACGGGCGGCCGGAACACGCACTCAGGACAGTTGGAAAGCGGGGATGTACCTAAGTGACGGCACCCGCGATCTTCAGTTCGATGAGCTGCTCGTCGTCGAGTCCCATCTCCCGCAGGATCTCGTCCGTGTGCTCGGCGAACTGCGGAGCCCGCGACATCTTCACCGGCGCGTTGTCGAACTTGACCGGACTCGCGACCAGCTTCTGCGGTTTGCCGTCCGCGTCAGTGATCTCGACGATCCGTCCGTTGGCGATCAGCGCCTCGTCGTGTCCGAGTTCCCAGCCGTCCTGGACCGGGGCCCATTGGCCGGAGATGTCGCGGAAGACCTCGAGCCACTCGTCGTAGGTCCGCTTCGCGATCGCCTCGGCGAACCAGTCGCCGATTTCCTGGGAGTGCTCGAAAATCGCTTCCATCGTGGCGAATCGGGGGTCGTCGACCAGATCCTCGCGACCGAGCGCGGCAACGAACTCGTTCCAGTAGCGAGTCGGTTGCAGCATCGAGAACTGCAGCCACCGGCCGTCGGAGGTGCGGTACGAACCGCTCAGCGGGTTGCCGGGCGCGGCCGTCGTGCGCCGCACCTTGGGCAGCGGGCCGCCGAGGAACAGCGACAGGTTGACGGAGAACTGGGTTGCCCATGCGCCGACGGCGAGCAGCGACACATCCACGACGGACGGCTCACCGGTGCGTTCGCGCCCGGCGATCGCGGCCGCGATACCTCCGGCGATCGTCATTCCCCCGATGTTGTCGCCGTAGGCGCCGGCCGGCATGAACGCCATGTGATCGGTGTCCGGCGGCATGACGCCGTCGGCACTGCCGGCGCGGGCCCAGAACGCCGTTGCGTCGTAGGCACCCTTGTCCGCGTCCGGACCCTCGGAGCCGAAGCCGTTGCCGGTGACGTAGATGATGTCGGGATTGATGGCGCGGATGTCGTCGACGGTGAGGCGGAGCTTGGCGAGCGGACCGGGCAGGTAGTTCGTCAGGAACACGTCGCTGCTGCGGACGAGGTTCTCGAGGATCGGTCGCGCCTCGGGCTTGGCGAGGTCGAGTCCGATGCTGCGCTTGCTGCGGTTCGGGCCCTCCATGATCGGCGCGAACGACGAACCGGCCTGGCTCGCGGCGAGTCCGAGCACACGGACCAGACCGCGTTGCGCGTCGCCGGTCTCGGCATGCTCCACCTTGATGATGTCGGCGCCCCAGTCCGCGAGTACCGCTCCGGCGGCCGGAACGAAGGTGAACTGGGCGACCTCGAGGATTCGGATGCCCTCCAGGGGACGGTCCATGACGACTCCTGATCGTGGATGGGTGGAATGGTGGCCGGGTGGTGAGGCGATCTAGCCGGTGCGGAGCAGGACGGCGCCCGACGGCACGCCGCCGCCGGCGGTGACGACTGCGACCTCCGGGTCGGCGACCTGCAGTCCCGGCGCCTGCCCTCGCAGTTGCAGCACGGCTTCCCGGAAGAAGCCGTAGCCGTGGGTGCGGCCGGCGGACAGCTGCCCACCGTGCGGGTTGAGCGGGAGGCGTCCGTCGATCGCGATGCCCCGCCCGCCGTCGACGAAGTCCCGGGCACCGCCGAACTCGCAGAATCCCAGTGCCTCGAGCCACGACAACGCGTTGAACGTGAATCCGTCGTACAACAGGGCGACGTCGACGTCCTCGGGACGCAGATCGGTGCGACTCCACAGGTGCGCCGACGGACCGAGGGATTGCGGCAGGTGCGTGAGCGTGCCCTGATCCCACGACAGGTTCTCGAGGATCTGGGTGCCCACCGCCTCGACGAACACCGGTGTGTGGGGCAGGTCCGGTGCGGTCTCGGCGGCGGAGACAATCACCGCGACCGCACCGTCGACCGGGACGTCGCAGTCGAACAGCCCGAACGGCGTGGAAACCGTTCGGGCGCCGAGATAATCGGTCATCGTGATCGGATCACGATAGACCGCTTCGGGATTCGAACCCGCATTGGTTCGCGCGTTGACAGCGATTGCACCGAGCGTCTCCTTCGCGTCGCCGTAGCGGTGGAAGTAGTGCGACGCCTGGCAGGCGATCCAGTTGGCCGCCGATATGGCACCGAACGGATGGCGGAACTCGAACATGCCCGCCGCCCGGCCGATTCCGGCCTCCCACTGTCCGGACCGCACCAGTTCCGAATGCGTCGACTCCCACACGGTGCGGTAGCACAGCACGTGCCGGCACAGTCCCGACGCGACCGCCAGCATCGCGGCGATGATGGACCCGTTCTGCCCGGGCAGGTCGCCGCCGCCGTTGACCCAGGTCGGGCGGATCCGCAGGGACTGCTCGACGGGCATGATTCCGCCTTCCGAGATGCCGCCGACGGCGGCACCCGGATAGGTGGACAGTCCGTCGATGTCGTCGACGGACAGGCCCGCATCCGCGATGGCCTGCAGGCACGCGTCGACCGTCAGCGTCAGCGGATCGACCATGAGCCGACGGCCGATCCTCGACTGCCCGACCCCCGAGATCACGACACGGTCCTCGAACTTGCCGGAGGTGACCGGCGGGCGCAACCGGGCCCGGTAGTTCTCCGGTTCCGGCAGCGTGCCGGGCTCACCGTCCGCGTCCGGGTCCGGTTCGAACAGCGGCAGCCAGATCTTGTCGCTCACCTGCTCGAACACGACCCGCACCTTCGTCCCCACGGACACGTCCGCGGGTTCACACCCGACGATGTTGGTCGTCAGGCGGACGCTCGAATCTTCTTCGAGCGCAACGATCGCGACGACGTACGGAGGCGGGAGATCCGGGAGCCACTGCTGCACGTTGATCGTCACACCCACGACGACCGCGCGGCCCGAGACCGCTTGCAAGGAGATGTCGCGCCCCCTGCACTGCGGGCACAGCACCGTCGTCGGGTGCATTCTCTTGCCACAGGTGCCGCACTGCGCCACTCGCAGGACCCGGTCGGCTCCCGAGGTCCAGAACTCGGACGTCGCCGGGGTCGGCTGCGGCAGGGGCCGTCCTGTGGCGACGACGGTACTTCGGCTCACGTATTCTCCATCACCCGGTTGTCGGAACTGCACGGTCGTCAGAATTCCACGGAATTCGGTGCGCTGACGCGCTTTCGAACTTCGATCATCGCCGCGAGCCGCCGCTCCATGTCGGCGCGGGACATGTGGATGTCGTCCCCACCCTCTCCCCTGTCCAGCCGTGCGAGCCGGTCGCGTTCGGCGGCGATCTCTTCGTCCAGCAACTCGCCGGCCAGGTTCCGCGTGAGCAGGTCCTGGTCGACCCAGTCGTCCTCCGGCAGCTGGTCGATCGGTTCGGCCATGTCGATCCTCCGAGAGTGCGCGGGACGCGCCGGTGTGCCTTTGTGGCGGTGGGAGCCGCCATTTCGGCACACCGGCGGAAATTCAGAGACGGGGGAAGTTCAGCAGCCGGCGGGCGTTCAGTTCGACCATCTTGTGTACGTCCTCGTCCGGAACCTCGAGCATGGCGTCGTGCACGCGCTTGCGGCTGTTCGGCCAGTTCGAATCGGAATGGGGGTAGTCGCATTCCCAGGTGATGTTGTCGATCCCGATGGCGTGCCGGTTGTCGATCCCGAACTGATCGTCGATGAAGCAGCCGAAGATGTGTTCGGCGAACAACTCCGACGGCCGCGCCGACTGGTCGATGTTCTGGTAGAACCGGTGCTTCTCCCAGGTCTGATCCATCCGCTCCAGCAGGTAGGGCGCCCAGCCGATTCCGCCTTCGGACATCATCACCCTCAGGTTCGGGTGCTTGTGGAAGACCGGGGAGAACAGCAGATCCGCCGTCGCGTACATCGAGTTGCACCCGAACAGGGCGATCATCACGGCCATCGGGGCCTCGGGTGCCGTGATCGGCGCCTGACCGGACGTGCCGAAGTGCATGCACAGCGGCATTCCCGCCGCCTCCGCTGCGGACAGCACCGGATCCCAGTGATCGGTATGGAACGACGGCAATCCCAGCGGCACCGGATTCTCGGGGAAGGTGATCGCTTTCGCTCCCTTGGCCGCCGTCCGCTCGATCTCGCGCACGGATTCCTCCACCGACCACAGCGGGAGCATCACGATGGGGATCAGCCGGTCGGGGGCGGTCGGGGACCA
>NZ_JADZGH010000210.1:3470-9023 GCF_015865005.1 Rhodococcus sp. CX | reverse complement strand
CTTGTCCTCGCCTTCGAGGAACACCGTGCCCGCGAACCGGGGGAACGAGGGGAACGCCAGTGCCGCCTGCACTCCGTCGATGTCCATGTCCAGCACACGTGCGTTCGGGTCGTAGCATCCCGGGAGCATGTCCTCGTAGCGGGTGGGTTCCACGCCGTACTGTTCGGGCTTCTTACCCGCGACCGCGTTCAGGCCGATGTACGGGTAGATCCGGCCTTCGTACTCCCACACCTCCGCCAGTCGGGTTCCGACCGGTGCGCCGGGGGTAGGGAAAAGACCGCTCGGCATTGCCTTTTCGATGATCTTCGGTCCGGCCTCGAGGAACTTCGACGGCAAGCGGTCCGACCACAATCGCGGGTGTTCGATCAGGTGATCGTCGGTGGAAATCAAATGCATGTGATCTTGCAGTGGCATGATGCGTCTCCCGGGTTCGAAAGGTGAGCTGGTGGAAACGGCACGGCAAGTCGGACTAGCTGTCCCACAGGAGGGAAGCGAGGTCAGGCCGAGCTGACCACCGGTTTCGAAGAGCTCCGCGTCCGGAGCGAGCCGGTAGTCCGGGATCCGCTTGTGCCATTCCTCGAGTGCGATACGCAGCTCGCGGCGCGCCAGGTGCGAACCGAGGCAACGGTGCGGGCCCGCACCGAACGCGATGTGATTGTTCGGCGACCGCGTGATGTCGACCTCGGTGCCGTTCTCGAAGACGGCCTCGTCACGATTCGCCGCGGCGAGTGCGAAATTCACCATGTCGCCGGCCTTCAATGGGCAGCCCAGCAGCTCCGTGTCCTTCATGACCTTCCGCGCCGGCACCACGATGGCGTACGCCCGCAGGATCTCTTCGACCGCATCCGGGATCAGTTCGGGATCCTCGACGATGCGGGCACGATCCTCCGGATGCGTCGCGAGGTGGTAGAACGCCCAGCCGAGCGTCACCGACACGGTGTCGAGACCGGCCATGAACATCAGCAGGCAGAACGAGAGCAGGTCCTCGTCACTGACGGGCTTGCCGTCGATCTCGAATTCGAGTGCCTTGCTGACGATGTCGTCCTTCGGCTCGGCACGTCGCTCGGTGATGGTCGTGTAGAACCGTCCCATCACGGCCTGCATCGCCGCGACCTGAGCGGCCTCGCGCGCTGCGAGATCGTCGTCCGAGGCGTGGAGAATCGCGTGTTCCCACTCCATGAACTGCGGTAGTTCCTCGACCGGGAGCCCCATCAGTTCCAGGAAGATCGAAGTCGGGAACTGCTGGGCGAACTCGGCCATGAACTCGGTCGCGCCGCCGCCCTTCGCCTGGATCCCCTCGACGAGCTCGATCGCCCGCTCCCGCACCTTCGCGTCCAGCTTCTCGGTGGTCTTCGGGGAGAACAGCGGACCGAGTTGCTTCCGCCACTGCAGATGCTCGTCACCGTCGAGCATCTCCGGAATCCACTTGAACGGCGGATTGGGGTCGAGCGGGGTCACGACGCTGTTGGAGAACGTCTCCGCGTCCTGCATCACCTTGAGGATGCCCTCGTAGTTGGAGACCGTGTAGTACCCCGGTCCGAATTCGTTCCGGAAGATCGGCGACTTCTCCCGGAACTCGTCGTAGCGGGCGAACCATTCACCCACCGGCTTGTACTCGGCGTAGTTGAAGTTGTGTACGGGACACTTGCCCGCGGGTGGCGTCGTGGATGTGGGTTCCGTCTGGGTCATGATCGTCCTTAGGTGGAAGTCGACGAGAGCGCGGGCCGTCAGCCGCGGGCTGCGCTCCAGGTGATGGCCTTGGTCTGCAGGTACTCCTCGAGGCCGGCCTCGCCCCATTCACGACCCAGGCCGGACTGCTTGTATCCCCCGAACGGAATGTGCGGGGTGACTCCCCCACCACCGCCGTTGAGCGAGACGAAACCGGTACGAATCCGCCGGGCGATGGCGAGTGCCCGTACGGGGTCGGAGGCGTACACGCTGCCGCCGAGGCCGTACTCGCTGTCGTTGGCGAGGCGCACCGCGTGGTCGTCGTCGTCGAACGGGATGATGACGCCGACCGGGCCGAAGAACTCCTTCCGGGCGATGTCCATGGAGTTGTCGACGTCGACGAACAGCGTCGGTTCGACGAAGAAGCCCTTCTCGAGCGCCGGGCGACCACCACCGAACGCGATCTCGGCGCCCTGTTCCACACCGCTGGCGATGAGCGCTTCGACCTTGCTGCGCTGGGCTTCGCTGATCAGCGGCCCCATCACGGTGTCCGGTTCGGCGGGATCACCCACCTTGACCATCGACAGTCCTGCGCTGACGGCCGCGACGAGCTCGTCGTACCGGGAGCGATGCACGAGGGTGCGCGTGAACAGCGCGCAACCCTGTCCCGCATGGGTGATCATGTTGCCGATCACGGATGTGGTGACGGCGGCGAGATCGGCGTCCTCGCAGATGATGTTCGGGGACTTGCCACCGAGTTCGAGGACCACCTTCTTCAGGCTCGGCGCGGCCTGCTCGTAGACCTGGCGACCGACGGTATCGGAGCCTGTGAAGCTGACGAGATCGACCTTCGGATTCGTGGTCAGTTCCCGGCCGGCGTCGATGTCGCCCGTCACGATGTTGAGCACGCCCGCGGGAAGGCCTGCCTCGTCGGCGATCTCACCGAGGACGAAGGCCTCGAGCGGGGTGGTCGGGGCGGGCTTGAGAACCACGGTGCAGCCGGCGGCGAGGGCCGGTGCGAGCTTCATGATGTTGAGGAACAGCGGGAAGTTGTACGCCGAGATGAGCACCGCGACCCCCGCCGGTTCGCGGACCACGATGCCCTGACCGATCCCGTCACCGATGGTCGGCAGAACCCCGCGCTCGAACGAGAAAGTCGGCAGGATGCGGTCGGCCATGTCGCGGAAGTGCTGCAGCGGAATGCCCACCTGCAGGTACTCGGCGAGCATCCGGGTCGAGCCGGACTCTGAGATGTTCAGCTCCACGAGCTCGGCGCGACGCTTGTCCAGCGCGTCGGCCATTCTCAGCATCACCTGAGCCCGCTCGCGGGGCGACATCGTCGGCCACGGGCCCTCGTCGAATGCGCGCCGCGCGGCGTCGATGGCGCGACTCACCTCGCCGACGGTGGCCTGCGGAACCCGGCCGATCACTTCCTCGGTCGCCGGATTCAGGACGTCGAGGACGACATCCGACTCACTGTCGACCCACCGGCCGTCGATGTAGAGCTTCGAGATGTTCTGTGCCACGGGAGTTCTCCGGATTCTCGGTGGATGTCGTTCAGAAGGAGGGCTGCTGCGGGCGGTTGCGGACGTAGCCGCCGGCGTCCACGCGCATCTGCATGCCGGTGACGTATCGCGACGCATCGGAGAGGAGGTACAGCACCATCTCGGCGACATCCTCGGGTTCGACGTACGGCACACCCATGTTGGTCATCACGGGGAAGACGGGCTCGGCGTCCTCGCGCGTCGGCGACTCGAGATCCGGACGGAACTGCCGGTACATGATCTCGCTGTGAAGCATGGGGGTGTTGACGTTGGTCGGGTGAACCGCATTCACGCGAATACCCTTGGGCCCGAGCACCACTGCCAGGTCGTTCACGAAGGCGGCGATCGAGCGCTTGGCGAGCGCGTACCCGAGGCCACCGGCCCCGTTCGTCGGATTGTCGGTCGACCCGGGCAGCAGGGCGGCGAGGCTGCCGGTCGCGACGATCGAACCACCGTCGGCCAGGTGCGGGAGGGCGGCCTCGACGGCGTTGACGACGCCGACGAAGTCGATCGTGAACGCGTCGAGGAAGGCCTGCGGATCGTCGGTTCCGAGGGGGCAGATGCCGGCCTGCGCGACGACACCGTCGATACGGCCGAACTCGGCGACTCCCGCCTCGACCGCGGCGGTCAGCGCCTGACGGTCACGCACATCGGCGATCGTGGAGAGCATGCGGCCACCGGCCTCTTCGACCAGCCGCACCGTCTCGGCGAGATCCTCCGGCGTCGCCATCGAGTAGGCGTTGGTCTTGATGTCCTCGCAGAAGTCGACGCCGACGATCTTCGCGCCCTCCTGCGCGAGCCGGACGGCGTGCGCGCGGCCCTGCCCACGGGCGGCGCCGGTGATGAAGACGACCTTGTCCTGTACACGTCCCATAGTTGTTGTCCTCGTTCGGAATAGGGCGGTGGGTGGTGACGGAGCACTGTGGTTCGAAAGCACTGCGGTTGTGAAGCAATGAAGTTCGTGGGCGAGGTCGGACCGTTGTGAAGGAATCCGGTGCCGCCGCCCGGCGGTGAGATCTGGGTCAGTGAAGGTAGATGGCGTGTTCGGGGCATGCCGCGATTCCGGCGGTGATCCGCTCGTCGATCGGTTCCTCGACCTCCACGTCGAGCGGGAGGGCATAGCCGAGATCGTCGATATCGAACACTTCGGGAGCTACGGCGTAGCAGCGGGCATGTCCGGAACATTTGTTGGTGTCGACCGTGAGCTTCATTGGATCCTGCCGTTTCGACGTGGGCGGTGCGTGCGGAGAGCACGACGCACGACCGCTGGAAATCCGACTCATCGTGAGACTCAAACCGCGCAGAATCGCACGTCTTGAGACTTTCGCGTTCGATCGTAGCTAGAATCGTCCATATTGTCGAGACCTAGATCACATAGATAGATAGGTAGTGACCCCACACACTGTTCGCGTCGCACAGGCGCCCGGCCGCCTCCGCCGTTAGAGTGGCCGCATGCCGTCGCAGACATCCCACTCGCTCCCCGCCTGCGATGAGAGCGTGCGAACCCGACTCGTCCGTGCCGCCGACGAGGAGATGCGCATCCAGGGCACCACCGCGATCACGATGGCCGCCGTAGCGGAGCGGGCCGGGGTGTCGCGGGCGACGGCGTTCCGCCAGCTCGGCAACACGTCCCGCATGATCATCCTGGTCGGCATCCATCGAGCCCGGAACCACATCGCCCGTACCCGCGAGATCATCGCAGCGCAACCCGACATTCTCGGAAAGATCGAGGACGTCCTGGTCTACACGACGCGCGAACTGCCCGAGGACCCGGTCATCAGGGCATTGGTGGCGCAGCATTCCGCTGCCGTGCTGGACGAGGACATCCGGTCGCTGACCGACGAGATCTCCGGTCCGGTCCTGCTCGCCGGTCAGGCGGCCGGCGTCATCCGCACCGACATCCCTGTCCGGGAGATGATCGACTTCCTCCTCGAGCAGACCTATCTCGCGGCGGAGTACCCGGACCGATCCGAAAAGGCCGCGCGGCACCGGTTCCGGACGTTCGTCGCGCCGGCTCTGCGCCCCCAGCCCGCGTCGGACACCGCAGCCGGACCGCCGCTGCACCCGAATGCGGAACTCGATCGGGCCCTCTCCGCAGCCGCCGACGCGATCGCCACCGCCCGGGACGCGGCGGTACGCATTCGTTTCCGTCTCGAGGGAATCGACGAGCGGTTCGGCGACCGCTGATCGCCCGCAGCCGGCGTGTGGATTCACGTTCGGCTCGAACGCGCTCGGCGGAACTGCTCGATCGACCACACATCCTGGTCTTCCCCGTAGACGGTCCGGCCGTCGATCTCGAATTCGAGCAACGTATTGATGCACACATTGGTCGCACCGGGCA
>NZ_JADZGH010000210.1:0-3460 GCF_015865005.1 Rhodococcus sp. CX | reverse complement strand
CCCGTGCTCGTCGGTCACCGCGATCTCGAGCCGGTCCACCCAGGCACGGGCCGGATCCCGGACCACCTTCCGCTCGCCGCCGACCAGCCGCGAGACTTCGTCGCCGCGGCGCACATACCCGGTGTGCACGCTGTCGGTGGTGTCGGTGGGCACCGAATAGGTGAGCAGGCTGCACTCCGGGTCGGCCAGCCAGGTGTATCCCACGCGACCGTATCCCCGCTCGGTGCGCGGGCCCCACGATCGGTCCCGCATCGCGCAGCACTCGACGTCGATTCGTTCGCCGTCGAGAATCAGGTGCCCGGTGACCCGGCCGGTCTGGTCGTAGTGCGACGCCGCCGGATAGGGCGGGGCGCCCCGGAGAAGCGGAACGGGCCGTTCGAATCCCCGGAACGACAGTTCGACGGAGATGCGGTTCCGATCCTCGTAGCGGACGTCGTAGACCTCACCCGGCTCGAGCACCTCGATCGTCGCGCCGGTCGGGCTGATCAGCTTCGGCCCGTCGAAGGTCGGCATCTTCAGGGCCGAGAAGCCCTCGTAGAAGGGCAGATCCCAGGGGTCCACCGCGGTGTCGTCCCACAGCCACAGCCCTCCGTGCGTGATTCCCGCGTTCTGCCGCACTCCCACGTAGATCCAGGCGCCGATGTTGCGCTCCGGGACGAAGAAGGAGAACCAGAAGGTCTCGTTCTCGTAGAAGTTGTCGGAGACCGGGTGCAAGTAGTCGTCGGCTTCGACGAAACCGATTTCCTGTGTGGTCATCATGGCGCCTTTCGGGTTGCTGCTTCCGGCCGTCGTGACAGGGACTCGGCGAGCGCGGCACGCCAGTCGCCCGCTCGGCGAGCGGCATCGAACTCGTATGCCAACCGGTCGACCACACCCGCGACCGGGGGAATGTCGCGGATCAGGCCGGTCGAATGACCGCCACTGAACACCGTCTTCCACGGCTTCACGCCGGGAGGAAGGTTCGGTCTGTGTCGCGCAACGGGTTTCGGCAGATCGTCCGGGTCGAGCCCGTTCGCGGCGATCGACGGTGCGAGGAAACTCGCGGGCAGGCCCGCGATGGCGTCGGTGAACACCACGTCCTCACTGCGCGCGTCGACAAGCATGCTCTTGTGGTCGTCGACCGTCCCCGATTCGAGCGTCGCGATGAACCGGGTACCCATCACCGCGAGGTCGGCACCGAGCGCGAGTGCCGCCGCGATGCCGTTGCCGTCGGCGATACCACCGGCAAGCATGATGGAGCCGTCGAACATGCGGCGTACCTGCGGCAGGAAGGCGAACGGCGACAGTGTGCCCGCGTGTCCCCCGGCCCCCGCACAGACGAGCATGAGTCCGTCGACACCGGCCGCGATCGCCTTCTCGGCGTGCCGGACGGTCGTCACGTCGTGGAACACCGTGCCGCCCCAGTCGTGGGCGGCGTCGACGATCTCCTTCGGATCGCCCATGTTGGTGAGGATCAGCGGCACCTCGTGCTTCGCGACGGTCGCGAGCGCGCGGTCGCGCCTGTCCTTGTCGAGCGCAGCCGATGCCGGCATGTTCACGCAGAACGGCGCGAACGGCTCACCGCGGTCGATACTTTCGCGCTCGGCGAAGCGGATGGCGCCGAGCCAGCCGTCGAGGGTCTCGGGTGCCCGCGGGTTCGCGGACGGAAACGCCCCCACGACGCCCGCGCGGCACGCGGCGATCACCAGGTCGAGGTTCGAGACCAGAAACATCGGTGCCGCCATCACCGGCAGTCGCAGATCCTGCCAGCGCACGCTCATCTGCCGCCGGCCCTCGGGAAGTGCTCGGCGCGGAGTTCCGCCTTGCGGACCTTGCCCAGGGCCGTGCGCGGCAGGGCGTCGACGACGACGAGTCGTTCGGGCGTCTTCTGTTTCGCCAGTCCGGATTCGGCGAAGTGCTCGCGGATGCTGTCGAGATCGATGTCGGCGCCGGGGACCGGGACGACGACCGCGGCCACCATTTCCCCGTATCGCGGATCGGGCGCCGCGACGATCGCGCCCTCCGCCACGGCCGGATGGGTGACCAGCACGTCCTCCAGCTGGCCCGACGAGATCGTCTCGCCCGCGCGGATCACGACGTCCTTGATGCGATCGGTGATCGTGAGCCGCCCGTCGGCGTCGAGGTGGCCGAGATCGCCGGTGCGCATCCAGCCGTCGGCGGTGAACGCCGCAGCGTCGAGGCTTGCGTCCCGGTAGCCGACGAACTGGTCGGGTCCGCGCGTGATGATCTCACCGTCGACGCCGGTGGGCACGTCGGTGCCGGTTTCGTCGACGATGCGCACGCGCACGCCCGGCAGCGGCGAACCGTCGGTGCCGAGGCGCGCCGGTTCCGGGTCGGTGGCGGTGCCGGATGTGACCGTGGGATGTTCGGTCGATCCGTAGCAGCGGAAGGTGCCGATACCCATGTCGCCTGCGCGACGAACCAGGTCCTCGGGCACCGTGGCCGCACCGATGAGGAATTCGCGTAGCGTCGCGAGCTTTCCGGCAACTCCCTCGATGTCGAGCATGCCGGTGAGGTGGAAGGGGGTTCCGGCCGTCGCGGTGACGCGGTGACGGGAGATCAGTTCGACCGCGAGAGCGGGATCCCACATGTCCATGTAGACGGTGTTCCGGCCGTGGAGCAGGGGGCGCAGCATGCTGCCGACGCCGGCGATGTGTCCGGGCGGGAACGTCACGAGTTGAACGGCGTCGTCACCCGTTCCGAGGTACTCCGTCGCCGCCTGCTGCTCGGCGAGCAGCGAATTGTGGCTGTGCTGTACGCCCTTCGGCGCGGACGTGGTACCCGAGGTGTAGATGAGCAACGCGACGTCGTCGGCGTGGACGGCGGGTCGTGCGTATTCCGTCGTGGTGGTGAGCAGGTCGTCCCACGGGCACGCGCCCTCCGGTACGGCCTCGCCGACCACCACGATGTGTTCGAGCGTGGGGATGTCGGCGAACGCGGCGACACGGTTGCCGTAGTCGATCGAGCGCCAGCGGTCGGGCTGGAACAGGACCTTGGCGCCGGACTGTTCGAGGATGAACCGCACCTCGTTCGGTCCGTAGATGTGCACGATCGGAACGAGGACCGCACCGGCGAGCATCACCGCCGCGTATGCGATGGAGGCTTCGATCCGGTTGGGCAACTGCACCGCCACCGAATCCCCGGGGCCGATGCCCCGTTCCTGCAGAGCCGTGGCCACACGCTGGGCCCGGGCGTGGATCTCCCCGACGGTCGTGACGAGTTCTGCGCCCTCGCCTCCGGCGTAGACCAGAGTCGTCGCCGCCCCGGTCGCGCAGCTTTCGGCGAGCGCATCGGGCCACGTGCGATCGCTGTAGAAGCCCTCGCGGTACCACTGGTCTCGCAGCGCGGCGGGATCGCGGTCATCGACAGTTCCCAGCCGGCCTGTCACCCGCGCGGTGTTGCTCGTGTCCACGTCAGCTCCGCTTCCTCCCCCAGGGCTTTCGGGGCGCATGTGTTGCCC
>NZ_JADZGH010000209.1:649-1014 GCF_015865005.1 Rhodococcus sp. CX | reverse complement strand
CAGCGACCGACAGGGTCGAGGCAGCGGCGGCCGAAGTCCCGGACCGCGCGGCGGTCGTGCCCGACCCGGCACCCGAACCGCAATCGGCAACGATTCCGCCGACGGACCCCGCCCCGCCCGCCGAGGTGGTACCGCCGACGGAACAGGAGACACCATCAGCGGACCCCGCCACGCCCGCGGACGTCCTGCGCGCGGTCCCGGCCGCAGAAGAACCACCGGCGGCGACCACCGTCCCCGGACCCGGGGTGCCGGGTCAGGCCGTGGAGCGAGGGCGCAGCGGCCGCAGCGCACCGGGTCGGGCCGGTGCCGTGGCCAGGGACGATCGTGAGGCTGCCGATCGTGAGGCTGCCGATCGCGGTCCCGCG
>NZ_JADZGH010000209.1:289-505 GCF_015865005.1 Rhodococcus sp. CX | reverse complement strand
CGGATCCGAGAAGCACGCGTAGGTCTTGTCGCCGGTCAGGCGGTGCAGCAGGAAACCGGTGAGCAGCGCGCGGGTGCGTTGCTGCGTGCGGCGCTCGCCTCCGCCGAGCCCGAGGAACGACAGCAGTTTGCGGCCCTCGACGAGGCCCTCGTCGGAGGCCTTGTGCACCGACCGCAACAGCACCTCGCCGCCCCATGCCTTCGCGACCGCGACCGC
>NZ_JADZGH010000209.1:0-279 GCF_015865005.1 Rhodococcus sp. CX | reverse complement strand
CTTCCCGAGGCGGGTCCGCTGTGAACGCGGAGATCGAGCGGATCGTCGCCGCGTACCGCCGAGCGACCGGTCGTCGGCTCGGCGACCTCGAGGAGGTCCGCAGACCACGGCAGCTGCCGGCGCAACCGCCTCGGTCCCGAGAGGTGGAGCCGGAGCCGGAGAGCGAGGACCCGTACTACCGGCCCAAGAGTTGGCTGATCTGAGTCACCGGATCGGATTCGATCAGCGACGGATCCGCGATCACTTCGGACCCCGGAATCTCCGCTTCCGGATCCGAGA
>NZ_JADZGH010000208.1:36233-36473 GCF_015865005.1 Rhodococcus sp. CX | reverse complement strand
CCGTCGACGTGAGTGGGCAGTCCGAGAACCTGGACGGTGCCGAGGTCTCCGACCGGCATCTCCACTTCGGTCACCAGCTGACGGTGCCGGATCTGTTCCGAGCGAAGCGATTCCGACACCGGGACCACCGGTGCCGCCGGGACGCCGGTGTCGAGGAGGATCTCGTCCCACTCGGCCGCGGACTTCTCCTTGAGCGAGATCTCGAGTTCGTCGCGCAGGATCTCGCGGTTGCGCTTGCGG
>NZ_JADZGH010000208.1:34037-36223 GCF_015865005.1 Rhodococcus sp. CX | reverse complement strand
CGCGGCCGAGCACGCGGCACAGGATCTCGAACTGTTCCTGCTTGTTCGCCGCGATGTTGAGCACGCCGTCGGCGGTCTTGAAGGCGCCCGACGGGGCCGAGGTCATGTTCTCGTTGCCCATGGGGATCGGTTCCTTGCCTGTGACAAGGTGATTGGAGACCACCCAGCCCATAGAGGTGAGCGCGGCGTCCAGCATGGACGTGTCGAGGTAGGCGCCCTGTCCGGTCGCGCGCTGCCGGACGATCGCGGCGCACACGGCCATCGCCGCGGCGAGTCCGCCGAAGCTGTCGCAGACGGGGTAACCGACCCGCAGCGGCGCCGACTGGGTGTCGCCGGTGACGCTCATGATTCCGGACATGCCCTGGACCACCTGGTCGTAGGCGGGGCGACCGCGCAGCGGGCCGGTGGCGCCGAACCCGGACACCGCGCAGTAGACCAGCCGGGGGTTGATCTCCTTCAGGCGGTCCCAGCCGAAGCCGAGGCGCTCGAGCACGCCCGGCCGGAAGTTCTCCAGCAGCACGTCCGCGTCGGCGAGCAGGCGTTCGAAGACCTCCTTGCCGCCGGCGGTCTTGAGGTTCACGGTGACCGAGCGCTTGCCCGAGTTCTGGGCGAGGAAGGAGACACCCATGTATTCGGCGCTCAGCCCTGGGTCCGCGCCGAGCTGACGGGCCAGGTCGCCGCTGCCGGCGGTCTCGACCTTGACGACGTCGGCACCGAGGAGGGCGAGCTGGTAGCCGGCGAAGGGGCCGGCGAGGACATTGGTCATGTCGAGGACGCGCACGCCCTCGAGCAGGTTGGTGGTCAAAGGAAAGCCTCCACGGTTCCGAGCCCGACAGCACTGATCTGCCGGGCGGTGTCAGTTACGGCGTCGACGTACCGGGCGACCCGGTCGGCGGTGAAGCGCGACGTGGGGCCGCTGATCGAGAGCGCGGCGAGGACACGGCCGTCGGCGGAGAGAATCGGGGCGGCGACCGCCGAGGCGCCCAGTTCCCGCTCTCCGTGGGTGATCGCGCAGCCGGCTTCGAGGTCCCCGGCCGCTCTGCTGCGAAGGTCCGCTGCGCTCACGCCGCTCTGCTCGGCCAGCGCGGCGAGGATCGTGTCCGGGCAGGCGGCGAGCAGTACCCGGCCCGCGGCCCCGCTCGTGAGGGGGTACCGCGCCCCGACCTGGACCACGCTGCGGACCGTGGTCGTTCCCTCGATCTGCGCGATCGACAGGCGGTGCAGGTCCTGGCGGATGTAGATGTTCACCGTCTCGCCGCACCTGTCGCGCAGGGCCGTCATCAACTGCCGGGCCTCGGGACCGATCTCCCACATCGCCTCGGCCAGCTTCACCCAGCGCAGGAACGAGGGCCCCACGCTGTAGCTCGTCGATTCGCCGGGGCTGGCGATGATGCCCTGCGACGTGAGCGTGCCCAGCAGCCGCACCACCGTGGACTTGGGCAGTCCACTGATGTCGACGAGTTCGCGCAGGGTCCGGACCGGATGTTCGGCGTCGAACCCGTTGAGCAGATCGAAGGCGCGGGCCACGCTGCGGACCCCGCCGTCGGCTACTGCGGCCGCTGTTGCCTGTGTCATGACGCCACCCTAGGTCCGCTAGGCGGTTTCTGCAAACCATCTGATGGACGAACATCGTCTTGACTTGTCAACAACAGCATGGTTTCATGCGTGACGCAGACCACAGGACTGCTCTGCGGTTCCGATCGACCACCTAGTGGTCGAACATGAGGAGGAAAATGACCACCAGCGGCGAGCTCATCGAAGAAGGTGTGAACAACAACGGCGTGAAAACGGAGGGGGGTGCGAAGACCACAGCGAACCCCGCCATGGCGCGCCGAGCCGCGCTCGCCGGAGGCGTCGGTACCGTCATCGAGTACTACGACTTCAGCGTCTACGGCTTTCTGGCGCTGACCCTGGCGCCGCTGTTCTTCCCCGAGCAGGACCCGGCCACCGCAACCCTCTCGGCGCTGGCCGTGTTCGCGTCCTCGTACCTGGTCCGCCCCGTCGGCGGCTGGTTCTTCGGCATCCTCGGCGACCGTCGTGGCCGGCGCTTCGCGCTCGTCTCGACGGTGCTGCTCATGTCCGCCGCGTGCCTCGTAATGGGCCTGCTGCCCACCCACGCCAACATCGGCATCGCGGCAACCGTCGCGATCGTGATCGTCCGCCTGGTCCAGGGCTTCGCGGCGGGT
>NZ_JADZGH010000208.1:25086-33765 GCF_015865005.1 Rhodococcus sp. CX | reverse complement strand
GCCGCGGCCGTCGTCGGTGCCGTCCGGCTGGGCCTGAGCGCCGAGCAGATGCAGTCCTGGGGATGGCGAATCCCGTTCCTGGTCTCCGTGATCTTCGCCGCCGTCGCCCTGTGGGGACGTCTCCGGCTCGAGGACAGCCCGCAGTTCAAGGAACTCGAGGAGCGTCTCGACGGACCGGCCGTGGAGAAGCGACCGCTGGCGACCGTGATCCGCAACCACCCGCTGTCGGTGCTCCGCGTGTTCGGCATGTCGGTCGCGCTCAACGGCACCGTGTACATCGGCCTGACCTACTTCGGAATCTTCTTGCAGCGCAAGGGACATCTCTCGCCGACGGCGATCGCGTGGATCGCCGCCGCGGGTATCGCGATCGCGACCGTCACCTTCCCGCTGCCCGGTCTACTCTCCGACCGGTTCGACCGTAAGCCGGTTCTGATCGTCGGCTACGTCGCCCTCGCTCTCCTGGCCTGGCCGGCGTTCTCGATCCTGTCCACCACGAGCAGCGTGCTCCTGGCCATCGCGGTCTACGTCGTCTACATGTTCTTCAACGGGTTCGTCCAGGTACCCACCTACGCCCTCGCGGCGGAGTTGTTCCCCACCAACGTGCGGTACACCGGGATCGCGCTGGGCTACAACCTGGGTACCATCACCGCCGGCGGCACCGCGCCCCTGATCGCGGAACTCTTGGTGCAGCGCACCGGCCAGGACACGAGTCCGGCAGGATGGGTCATCCTGGTCGCCGTGGTCGGTCTGATCAGCGTCGCCACCGTGGGGCGGACCGCGTCCAAGTCCCTGCCCCAGCGCTGAGGAGTTTCATGAGTATCGACACCGCAACGCGCACAACGCCGGAACCGCTCGAGGAACAGCCGGCGTCGCCGGAACAGCTGATGGCCCGCTTCGTCGCCGACACCGTGGTCGCCGACATCCCCTCCGATGTGCTCGCCGTCGCCCATCAGGTTCTGCGCACGGTGTGCGGCACGGCGATCGCCGGGGCCGGGCAGGATGGGATCGCGGAGCTGCGGAAGATGGTCGTCGTCCAGGGCGGTCGAGGTGAGGCACGCTCGCTCGTCCACGGAGACCCCCTTCCGGCGCAGAGCGCCGCGCTGCTCAACGGCACCATGGCGCGCGCTCTCGACTACTGCGACACGATGGTCCCGGGACTGCACCTCGGCTCGTCGGTCGTGCCGGCGGCTCTGGCCGCTGCCGAGCTTCGCGGTGGGTGCACCGGCTCGGAGTTCCTGGCGGCCCTGGCCGTCGGGCTCGAGGCGGGCATCCGGTTCAACCTCACCGAGGAGCAGTACGCCGGCCTCGACCCGACCGGAGTTGCGGGCCTCCTCGGAGCCACCGCCGCCGCGGCACGGGCCGCCGGCCTCGACGCCGAGCAGACCCTGAACGCGCTGGCACTTTCGTTCAACCGCTGTGCAGCGAGCTTCCAGAGCAACGTCGACGCGTCGCTCGCGGTGCGGTTGATCCAGGGCTGGACCGCGGCCTCGGCCGTGCAGAGCGTCCAGTTCGCCCAGGCCGGACTCACCGGGCCCGCGAACTACATTTCGGGACCGTTCGGGTACGCGCGGCTGTATGCGCGCGGTGAACGCACTCCGGAGTCGTTCGTCGAGGAGATCGGCAGCCGCTACGGGCTGGGAGACATCTTCTTCAAGAAGTACCCGAGCTGCGGCCTGACCCAGGGCGTCACCGAATCCGCGCTTCTCGCACTGGAATCCGTCGGCAAGAAGAACATCGAACGGGTCGACATCCACCTGCCCGAGTTCGCCCACAATCTCATCGGCAAGCCGTTCGAGCCGGGCACCAACCCCCGGGTCAACGCGCAGTTCAGCGCCCAGTACACCTGCGCGAACGCCCTCGAACGAGGTGCCTCGCTGCTCGAGCACTTCGAACCCGAGCGGGTCGCCGAGCTGGACGGATCGGACATGCTCGCGCGGATTCGGGTGCATTTCGACCCGGAGCTGACCGGGCACTCGTCGTCGCGGGTCGAGGTGCACACCACCACCGGCGGCACGTGGGTGCGGACCCTCGAGGTCGGCCCGGGCTACCCCGGCAACCCGCTGACGCCGGAGGAACAGGCCCAGGGGTTCGGTGACTGCGTCGGCTATGCGCCCTGGGGCCTGCCGGCCGACCAGGTGCGCGACCTCGAGTGGATGACGTCCGATCTCACGACGGTGGAGGACGTCCGGAGCGTCGTCACGGCGTTGATCAGTCCGGACGCGACGCCCCTGCCCGAGTCGCCGTAACGCCGAGCGGAACGCGAAAGAGGTCCGCGCCGGGGATGCCCGGCGCGGACCTCTTTCGTTGTCGACGTACTACCCTCAGGCGCAGCCGATTTCGGATTCGACCGGTTGTGGGTGCAACCGGCGTCGGGGTCGGGGTTCCGTCGACGAGGAGGACCACCATGTGCGGTGGCACATGATGGTCCCTCTCGCTTCTTGCTCCGTTCGCCCGGGCTACCGGTTTTCGGTGGCCGTCTCGGCGAGTCGTCGGAGTTCGAGTCCCCACGCTGCGATGTCCGCGCCCGGCGTGGGTGGTATCCGGCACAGCCGCAGCATGAGTTCGCAGCGGCCGTGAGCATTTCTGATGGGCGCCACCAGGCTTGCGCCGTGGTAGAGCGTCTGCGCCTCGAGCGGCACAGGGCGGAGTTCCTGAACTGCGGCGTGCAGCATCTGCCGGACCTCGCGCTGCCGAGCGGGCGTGACGGAGTCGACGCCGTACTCGTTCAGGGCGGGGAAGAGCAGACGGTCCCGCGTATCACCGGCGTAGGAGCCGGTCCAGCCGTGCCGGCACGCGTGGGCCAGGCGTTCCCGCGAGACGCTCAGAACCTCGTCGTCGGTGGAGCCTCCGGCCG
Source organism: Rhodococcus sp. CX (assembly GCF_015865005.1). NCBI lineage: Bacteria > Bacillati > Actinomycetota > Actinomycetes > Mycobacteriales > Nocardiaceae > Rhodococcus > Rhodococcus sp. CX. The sequence continues at coordinate 30,911 of NZ_JADZGH010000208.1, read as the reverse complement.
ACGCGAGCCATTGCTCGACCTCGGCCTCGGGGGCTCCCACCAGGAACACCTCACCGAACGGGGGAGTCAGGGGCAGCTTCGAACCCAGGACGGTCGACGGCGGGACGCCGGGTGCGGCCACCGTCGCCACGGCAACCGCATGGTCGGCGACCTTGGCGTACGCCGTGACCTCGCCTCCTGCCGCGTGGGCCAGCTCCTGCATCCTGTTGCGGATGCGCTGCACGATCGGGATGCTCCCGGCGACGATCCCGTCGCTCGGTGCGACGAACGAACCCGGGACGAACCCCCCGAAACCGCCCTGGAAGAACAGCAGCGGCGCAACGGGTCTGTGGATCGCGAGGCTCTCCACCCGGCCGGTGACGAAGTAGTGGTCGCCGGCCGGGGTGGTGGATTCGAGGGTGCAGTCGATGCTGCCCACGACCCCGGGCAACAGCGGGGAGCCGTTGCCCGACGGCGACCACTCCACCCCGTCGAACTTCGTTGCGGCGGGCCGGGACAGCGCTCGGCAGAGCGGTTCCTGGTCGTGGGCGAGGATGTTCACGGTGAACTTCCCGACCTTCGCGATCTCGGCGAAACTCGCCGAGTCGCGGGTCGGCAGGAAACCGACCAACGGGGGATCGAGGGACACCGACGTGAACGTCCCGACGATCATGCCGACCGGTGTCCCCTCGGCGGTCACGCTGGAGATCAGCGCGACCCCGGTGGGATGGTGACCGAGCACCTGCCGGAAATCGGCGGGATCGAGGACCCCGGTGCTCATGACGGTACGGCCACCGGCGTGGGTGCCGCCGAATCGACCGGGGCCGAATCCAGCAGGGCACGAACCTCGTCGGGCCACGCCATGGACCGTCCGCTGTCGCGATCGGTGAGGACGAAGACCGAGCGGGACGACGCGACGTCCTTCTCACCGACGGACATCGTCTGGAGCAGCGTCATCGACGTGCGTCCGATCTTCTCGATCCGGGTGCGGGTCCGGATGGTCGCGGGGTAGTGGACCTGTCCGGTGAACTCGACCTCGAGCTTGACCAGGGCGAGGATGACGTCGAAACCGACCGTCGGCCTGACGCAGTCGCTCAGGAACGCGAAGCGCGCGTTCGCGAACACCTGGGTGAAGGCGGTGTTGCCCATGTGGCGCTGGAAGTCGAGGTCGCTGACCCGCAGGATGTCCTCGACGACGTGCTCGGAGGCGGCGAGCACCGTGCTCGGCTGGTCCGTCATGACGTCCTCACCCGGCCTTTGCGGCCTTGACCGCGGCGCCGAAGTCCTTGAGTGCCTCTGCGCGGTATTCGCGCATCTCCTCGTTCGCCTCGCGACCGCGCACCAGGCCCTCGGCCAGCGGGAGATCTGCGACCTTGTGGAACAGGCGCTTGGTGGCCTGGAGGGAGGTGGGGATCTGCTCGGCCAGGGCCTGCGCGACCTTCAGGGCTTCGGTGTACTCCTCGCCCTCGGGGACCACGCGGGTGACCATGCCGAGCGCGGCGGCCTCCTCGGCGCCGACGAGGCGGCCGGTGGCCACCAGCTCGAAGCCGGCCTTGCGTCCGAGCTGCTTTGTGAGGTTCGCCATCACCACGGCGGCGACCAGACCGTGCTTGATCTCGGGGTAGCCCATCTTCACGTTGGCCGATGCGATCGTGATGTCGCAGGCCAGCGCGAGACCGCAACCGCCGCCGACGGTGTAGCCGTGGACCGCGCCGATCACCGGCTTCGAGATCTCGGGGATGGTCTTGTGCAGCTCGTAGGTGAGCCCGGCCCGCGCCTCGACGCGTTCGGTGTTGTCCGGCGTCAGCTCGGCGAATTCGCCGGTGTCCGCGCCGGAGCAGAAGGAGGTGCCCGCGCCGCGGATGACCACGGCCCGGATGTCGTCGTCCTTGTCGGCGCCGCGCAGCTCGTCGGTGAGGCGGATGTAGAGCGCGCTGTCCATCGCGTTGAGCTTCTTGGGACGGTTGAGAGTGAGCACCAGCACGTGGCCGAGGCGCTCGACGATCAGGTTCTCTTCCATGGTGGGGGCCTTTGCCTAGTCGAGGGAGAAGAAGACGGATTCCTGCTCACCCTGCAGGTGAATGTCGTACTGCAGGTGGCCTTCCTGGCCGGTGGGCTGGGCGACGAGCAGGTGACGGCGCTCCTCGGGCACTTCCTGCAGGATCGCGTCGGACCGGTTGGCCTCCGTCTCGTCGGGGAAGAACATCTTGGTGACCAGCGGGCCCGCGAGACCGCGAGTGAAGATGAAGATGCCCAATTGCGGTGCGAGAGTATGGCCGTCGGCCAGGGTGACCGGCTGCGGCTTGCGCACGACGGCGCGGAAGCGCCCTTCCAGAGTGCGCACGCGGCAGGCCTGCTCGTCGCTCCAGAACTCGAGGAACGCGCCGTAGTCCACGTGGTCGCCCCGGCCGTCGAGGAGCATGCCCTCGATGACGATCGCGTCGGGGTGGTCCTCGGAGACGGCCTGGGTGACCGCGGGCGGGGTCAGCGCGAAACCGAACAGGGGGCCGCAGGTCTGTGCGGGGGTGAGAATCATCGAGTCGTCCCTCATTCGAACGGGGTGGCGGCGGATCCGCGGAGCACGATGTCGAAGCGGTAGGCCAGTGCCGAGGGGTTCTTGGTCAGCAGGGCGCCCGGATCGGTCCGCTTGGGCGGGTACACGACGGCACCGCTGCCGTCGACGGTGGGCAGTGTCCTCGACGGGCCGAACGATTCGGAGATCGAGTTGTCCGCGTCCAGCTTGGCGATCAGCCGGTCCTGTCCACGCCGGTCCGGGATGGCATTGATCATGCGGTCCATCCGGATCAGCGGGTCGCCCTCGAAGTACATCTGGGTGACGAGGCGGCTCGCGCATCCGGCGCCGAGCACGGAGAAGTGGATGTGGGAGGCGCGCCAGACACGTGCACCGTCCTTGAACATCGCCGGGTACGGGCCCGGGCGGATCGTGACGAACCGGTAGTAGCCCCGGCTGTCGGTCAGGCAGCGTCCGGCTCCGTAGAAGTTCGGGTCGAGCGGAAAGCCCGAGACGTCCAGGGAGTCGCGGTATCCGCCGGCGCTGTTCGCCTGCCAGATCTCGACGAGGGCGTTCTTGACCGGGACACCGCCGCTGTCGGTGATGTGGCCGTGCACGATGACCCGCGTGCCGATCGGCTCGGAGACGCCCTGCACGGTGAGGTCGCTGTCGAACGCGCCGAGCTTCAGCTGCCCGAAGGCGGGTCCCGGTCGGTTGTGGAAGAACTCCTTGTCCAGGTGCACCGGTGCCTGCAGGGGCACACGCAGGGTGCTGACGAGGGAGTTCGAGTCCGCCAGCGGCGGATCGAACGATTCGATCATGATGTTGCCTCCAGTGCTTGTGCGGCGATGTCCCGGATACCGAGGCTCTCGTCGGCCACGGTGTGCTGTGCGGGGCTGACCCCGCGGTCCATCAGCCTGCGGGCCGTGAGGAACGCGCCCGGGTCGTTGAGGGCCTCCACCGCGACGAGGTCGTCGCCGCGGTAGTGCCACAGGGAGAATCCGTTGCCGTCCTCGGACTTTCGGGTGACGACGGTGTCGCTCTCGTCGAGCAGGCCGACGATCTGCAGTTTCACGTCGTACTGGTCCGACCAGAACCACGGTGCGGGCCGCGGGGGAGTTTCCCGGCCCGCGATGTGCGCGGCCGCGGCCTTGGCCATGAACTCGGCGTTCTGCACCGACTCGAGTCGCCGTCGCCCGCCGCACCACGCGAAGTTGGCGCAGTCGCCGATCGCGTAGACGCCGGGGGCGCTGGTGCGGCCGAGTTCGTCGACGGTGATGCCGTTGTCGACCTCGAGGCCGGCGTCGGCGGCGAGTTCGGCGACCGGTTCGGCGCCGATCCCGACGAGCACCAGGTCGGCCTCGATGCGGGTTCCGTCCGTCATCACGCCAGCGGTTACGCGTCCGTCCACGCCGTCGAACGAGGCGAGTTCACGACCTTCGACGAATTCGACGCCGTTGCCCAGGTGCACGGACCGGATGTGCTCGGCCGCCTTCTCGCTGACGACCCGCCCCAACACTCGGTTGCGTTCGACCACCGTGACGCGACGACCGAGACGTGCTGCCACGGCGGCGAATTCGAGTCCGATGAAGCCGCCACCGAGGACGAGCACCGACTTCGCGTCGTCGAGGGCGCCGGCCAGGGTGTCGGCGTCGGCGAGGGTCCGGAGCACGTGCACACCGGCGAGTCCGCCCACCAGCGACTCGGGGAGCCGCCGGGCGCGGGTGCCGGTGGCCAGCACGAGATGGTCGTAGCGGTAGCTGGTGCCGGCGTCGGAGACGACGACGCGCCGGTCGACGTCGATGCGGGCCACGCGCTCGCCGGTGCGCAGGTCGATCTGCGGTCCCCGGGCACGGCCGCCGAGTGCCAGGTGTTCGGGCTGGACCTCGCGCAGCAGGTAGCGCTTGGACAGCGGAGGACGCTGGTAGGGGGCGGCCGGCTCGTCGCCGATGACGGTGACCGGGGCCTCGTATCCGGCGGCCCGCAACTGCATGGCGGCGGTGTGCCCGGCCTGCCCGGCGCCGATGATGACGGTTCCGTGGCTCATGGCGGTGCTCACCAGGCGGAGGGCACTTCGACGGTGATGCCGTCGAGCTCGGGCCGGCAGACGATCTGGCAGCTCAGCCGGCTGGTGTCGCGGCGGGGAACCTCGGCGAAGTCCAGCAGGTCGGCCTCGACCGGAGTGGGTTCACCGGTCTGGTGGTCCGACTCGACGTAGACGTGGCAGGTTGCGCACATCATTCCGCCGCCGCATTCGCCGACGATGCCGGGAACGCCGTTGGCGACGGCCGCTTCCATAAGGTTGATGCCGTCGGCGACATCCGCGGTGATGCGCTCGCCGTCGGCGATCCAGGTGACCTCAGCCATTTTCGGAACCTCCAAGGCGGACCTTCAGACTCTGGGGGCCGCGGTGGGCCATCGTCCTGGTCCATTCGAGTTGTTGTCCCTCCACCAGGCTCATGCCCGGGAAGGCGTTGACGAGTTCTTCGAGCACGATCTTCAGTTCGGCGCGTGCGAGGGGTGCTCCCATGCACACGTGGATGCCGTATCCGAAGGACAGATGTTCGCGGGAGTTGCGGCGGTGGATGTCGAAGACCTCGGGGCGCTCGAACCGGGCCTCGTCGTGATTCGCCGATGCCAGGCTGAGCAGGATCTTGCTGCCGGCCGGGATGGTCACGCCACTCAGTTCGACGTCCTCGAGTGCCGTACGCCGCCAGGTCATGACCGGTGTGCTGTGCCGCAGGACCTCTTCGATCGCCCGGGGAATCAGCGCGGGGTCCGCGACCAGTTCCTCCCAGGCCTCACGATGCTCGAGCAGGGTGAGGATGCTGATGGTCAGGCCGTTGGTGACGGCCTCGTGGCCGGCCAGCAGCAACGCGAAGACGAGGCAGACGATTTCGTTCTCGCTCAGCACGCCGTCGTCGCCGCCGCGCAGTTCGAGCAGCTTGCTGGGGTAGTCGTCGCGCGGGTTGCGCTTGCGGTCCTCGACGATCTCCCGGCAGAACCGGAAGAAGTCGTTCAGCTCGTGGCCGGCGTCGATCATCTCCTGTTCGGAGAGCTTTCCCCAGATCATGGTGGCGCGGTTGAGCGCCCAGCGCTTGATCTGCAGCGGGTCCACGTCGTCGACACCGAGCAGCATGAACACCACGCGTGCGGGCATCTCGTGCGTCAGTTCGGCGACGATGTCGACCTCGTCGTCACCGCGAGCGACCTTCTCGCGCAGGGCTTCGACGTACTCCTGGACCAGAGCGCGGACGCGGGGTTCGAAGTCGCGGTAGCGCTTGGGATTCAGGAACTGGCCCGCGCTCTGCCGGATCCGGGTGTGCCGGGGGCG
>NZ_JADZGH010000208.1:20912-25076 GCF_015865005.1 Rhodococcus sp. CX | reverse complement strand
CCGGCTCGACCGTGAAGTTGTTGTCCGCGAGGAACTTGGTGAGCTCCTCGGGGTACGGCTTGACCGAGGACAGCACGTTCGCGGCCGAGAACCGGTCGGCGTCCTTGAACACCGCGAGGACGTCCTCGCGCCTGGTCACCACCCAGTAGTCGGTCTCGGCGTTGTAGAAGACCGGTGCCTCGCGGCGGGCGCCGAGGAAGAACTCGTAGGTGCCGTCGTGATCGAACGGCTTGAATCCGCTGGTCACGGGGCACTGTGCGGCGGCGGCGATGGGCTTCTCGTCGGTGACAGTCATCCGTCTGCACTTTCTCCCGTCGGTCATGTGTGACCGTGCTCGAGGTCACATTCGACCGTAGTTGTTGTTTTGTCAACAGACGAGTCGAAGTGTGTCCAGAGTCTGATGATTTGTCAACAACTCCCGAGAAATCCGAGGCCGGACCCGGTTTCGCGGGAAGCCATGTTGACAAGTCAAGAGACTTCCGTCACCGTTGTGGTCCAGGTCACCGGACTCCGCCGAATCGATTCCGTGAGCGCAGTCCCGCCCTGGGGCCGGCGCTCCGTTGAAACCGGTTTGCGGGCAGTGGCTTTCATAAACGACTCTGTCGAGAGGACTCCTATGGGAGCGAATCGGACTCCTGAACTCGCCGACGCTTTCGCGTCGGCGGGTCACGCTGCGCCGGCAGGCATGGACCGGGAGCGTCGCCGCGTCGCACTTGCGACGCTCGTCGGCACCACGGTCGAGTGGTACGACTTTCTCGTCTACGCGCAGATCGCCGCCCTGGTCTTCGGTGATCTGTTCTTCAGCGGCCTCGGTCAGTGGAGCCAGCTCACCGCTCTGGCGACCACCGGCGTGAGCTTCATCTTCCGGCCGCTCGGGGCGATCGCCAGCGGCTACCTCGGCGACCGCTTCGGCCGGCGGATCGTGCTCGTGCTCACCCTCGGTCTGATGGGTGTGTCGACCACCCTCGTCGGTCTGCTGCCGACGGCCGCGTCGATCGGAATCGCGGCGCCGATCCTGCTCATCGCGCTGCGCTGCCTGCAGGGGCTCTCCGCAGGCGGCGAGTGGGGTGGCGCGGCGATGCTCGCCGTCGAACACGCGGAGCCCGGTCGCCGCGGCCGCATGGGTTCCTTCCCGCAGATGGGCATGCCGCTCGGCATGATGCTGGCGATCATCGTGATGGCCGTCTTCAACAACCTGCTGGGCAAGGAGGCGTTCGACTCCTGGGGTTGGCGCCTGCCGTTCCTGCTCTCGGTGGTGCTGGTCCTCGTGGGTCACTTCGTGCGGTCCAGGGTTGCCGAGTCGCCCGTCTTCGCGGAGCTCGAGGAGTCGCACGCGACGGCGAAGACCCCGCTGCGTGAGCTCTTCGGCAATCATTCCGGCAAGGTGCTCCACGCAGCTGGCACGCTCCTGGGCAACATCACCGCCGGCTACATGATCGTCGGTGGCTTCGCCCTCGCGTACTCGACCAAGACGCACGGCCTGTCGCGCAATCACGTGTTGATGTGGCTCGTCGCGGCCAGTGCCGTGTGGATCGCCTGCACCTACCTCGGCGCGTGGTGGAGCGACCGTTCCGGTCGTCCGATCGTCTACCGGGTCGGCTACGCGCTGCTGTTCGTGATGCTCCTACCGCAGTTCTGGCTCCTCAGCTCGGGCACGCTGCTGGGCACCGGGATCGCGGTGGTGACCCTGGCGGTGCCGCTGGGCCTGACCTACGGCCCGCAGTCGGCGCTCTTCGCAGAGATGTTCCCGGCGAAGATCCGGCTCTCCGGGGTGTCACTGTCGTACGCGCTCGGTGCCGTGCTCGGCGGCGCATTCGCCCCCACGATCGCCGAGGCGCTGACCAAGAGCTTCGGCTCGGTCATGGCGGTCGCTCCGTACCTGATGGGCATGGCCGCGATCAGCCTGGTCGCCGCCTTCCTCATCCGTGATCGCTCCGGGGAGCCACTGGACGCACGCTGAGGCGGGCCATCCGCCGAGCAATGCCGGCGGCGGGAAGTTCGTGTCCCGCCGTCGGCTTCGGCATGCCGTTTTCCGGTAGGGCCGTGCCGTTTTCGGGCGGGTGTGGCTCCGAACCGGATCTACCGAAAATGTGGTGTTGACAACTCAACAACTCTCTCGACAAGATGCGTGTTGACAAAACAACAACTTGTGACGGGGTCGTGCAACGCGTCGGCGCCCGGGCCGCAAGTCGTAGGAGGAAGCTGTGGAGATTCAGCAGAGCAAGGAAGCGGGAAGTCCGCTCGGAATGCTTCCGGGACTGAAAGTCGTGGAGATGGGCCAGAACCTGGCCGCTCCGTACGCTTCGTTGATCCTCGGTGATCTGGGCGCCGACGTCGTCAAGGTCGAGAAGCCCGGCGGCGACGACGCCCGCGGATGGGGCCCGCCGTTCGTGGGGGACAGCTCCGTGAGCTTCCACATGATGAACCGCAACAAGAAGTCCGTGGTCCTCTCCCTCGACGACGAGAACGACTACAAGGCGTTCCTCGATCTCATCCGCGACGCCGACGTCTTCGTCCACAACCTGCGCCCCGGCGTCGACAAGAAGCTCAAGGCCGACGCCGAGACGCTCATGGCCGTGAACCCGCGGTTGATCTACTGCGCGATGTCGGCGTTCGGTCACACCGGCCCGATGGCGGACCGTCCCGGCTACGAGCCCCTCCTGCAGGCTTTTTCGGGCATGGTCGCCGTCAACGGTGACCCGAGCGGGCCGCCCTCGCGGGTCGGTCCCTCGGTGGTCGACCTCGGCACCGGCATGTGGTCCGTCATCGGTGTGCTCTCCGCGCTCCTGCAGCGTCAGGTCACCGGACTGGGCAGCGAGGTCAAGACCTCCCTGCTGGAGACCGCCGTCAACTGGGCGGGTCGTCACATCGCCGATTACGGTGCCACCGGCAAGATTCCGCCGCGTGTGGGCACCGGCCACAACTCGCTCACACCCTACGGTGCGTTCGAGTCGTCGGACGGCCCGTTCATCATCGCGGCCGGAAACGACCGCCTGTTCGCCAAACTGGCCGGAGCGCTGGGCCACCCGGAGTGGCCTGAAGATCCGCGCTTCACGACCAACGCGGCCCGCACGGAGAACCGTCCCACGCTCCTGCCGCTGATCTCCGAGATCGTCGCCGGTGCCACCGTCGCGGAGTGGATCGAACGCCTCGAGGCGGCGGGAGTGCCCTGCGCGCCGATCAATTCGATCCCGCAGGTCCTCGAGCACCCGCAGACCGCGGCGATGCAGATGATCCTCGACACCGACGACGAGCGGCTCAAGCTCACCGGACTGCCGCTGAGCATCAACGGCGCCCGGGCGGGTTTCGGCACCAAGGCCCCGGCGCTCGACGCGCACCACGACGAACTGGTCGACGGCGCAGCCGCGACGGACACGGGAGAAGTCAAGTGAGCCAAGTAGTTACGCACATCGCAACCTCCGACGAGAAGTCGGTCACCGTCCGCGGCAAGGACCTGTGCGACGAGATCATCGGTGAGCGCACCTTCACCGAGATGATCTACTTCCTGTCCGTCGGACGGATGCCCTCCACCGCCGAGGCACGTGTCCTCGACGCCTGCCTGGTCACCCTGATGGAACACGGCTGGGTCCCGACCTCGATCGTCACCCGCCTGGTCGCGGACAGCGTCCCCGACGACGTGCAGGTCGCGATGGCCGCCGGTCTGCTTTCCGTCGGCCCGGTCTTCGCCGGCACCATGGAAGGCTGCGCGGAGATCCTCGCCGAGGGCATCCGCAGCGGTGAGGACCCGGACGTGTACTGCAAGCGGGTCGCCGAGGAGTACGTCGGCGCCAAGCGGCCGGTCCCGGGATTCGGGCACCGCCTGCACAAGCCGGACGATCCCCGCTCGATCAAGCTGCTGCGCGTCGCGGAGGAGAACGGACTCGAGGGCCGCTACGTCGATCTGCTCCTGACGCTGAGCCGCGAGGTCGACGCCGCCCGCGGTGGCCGGCACCTGACCATCAACGCCACCGGCATGATCGCCGCGCTGTTCCTGGAGATCGGGATCCCGCTGAAGGCGGGTCGCGGCATGGCCGTGGTCTCGCGCGCCGGCGGTCTGCTCGGTCACGTGGTCGAGGAGTTCAACGAGCCCTCCGCGCGCAAGATCTGGCAGCTCACCCGGGAAGGCATCCCGTACTCGGCACCCGAGGAGACGCAGGCATGACC
>NZ_JADZGH010000208.1:15369-20902 GCF_015865005.1 Rhodococcus sp. CX | reverse complement strand
GACCGATCGGTACTCCTCGGCCGAGGTGCTGGCACTCTACCGCGAGCACGACGGCACCCTGGCCGATCTCGTCCGCAGCCGCGCCGAGACCGATTCCGGGCGCGAGATGCTCGTGTGCGGTGAACGGTCCCTGTCCTGGGCGCAGGCCCTCGACGCGGCCGGCCGCCTCGCCGCCTACCTGCACGGGCGTGGTGTCGTGGCCGGCGACCGGGTGCTGGTCATGGGCCGCAACAGCGACTGGCACGTGCTCGCGTTGCTCGCCACCGCGGGGCTCGGTGCCGTGTTCGTCCCCGTCAACCCGGATTTCAAGGTGGAGGAGGCGGCCTACGTCCTGCGCCAGTCCGGTGCCCGGGCCGTTCTGTGCGACGAGGTCGCCGCAGCGACCGCCGAGGCGGCGCGCGCCGAGGTCGACGAGGACGTCTGGATCGAACGGCTCGGCGAGCACCTGCTCACCGCCGAGCCGATGGCGCTCGGCGGCGACCCGAAGGCGCCGTGCGCGATGATCTACACCTCCGGCACCACCGGTTTCCCCAAGGGCGTCCTGCACTCCCAGCAGAGCGTGATCGCCGCGGGGGAGAGCTTCGTCGAGCGGGTGCAGTTGCAGCCGCACGACCGGGTCCTGGCGATCCTTCCGCTCTTCCACGTCAACGGACTGCTCTACTCGGTGGCGGGTGCGCTCGCCGCGGGCGCGACGCTGCTGGTGGAGCCGAAGTTCTCGGCGTCGAACTTCTGGACGACGGTGACGCGCCTGCGCGCGACGCAGGTCAACATGATCGAGGCGATCAGCGCGATCCTGCTCAACCGTCCCGAGAGCGAGTATGTGCCCGAGCACGGTCTGCGCAAGATCTACGGGATCCGGCAGGCGAGCATGCAGGCCTTCCGTGACCGGTTCGGTGTGCCGCACCTGGTGGGCGGCTACGGCATGACGGAGATCCCCGGCATCCTCAGCACCCCCTACGACGGCGAGACTCCGAAGGGCAGCATGGGCCGGTTGTGCCGGCATCCCGATCCCGCGCGGCCGTGGGCACAATGCCGGATCGTCGACGACAACGGCACCGACGTCCCCGACGGAACGGTCGGCGAACTGTGGGTGAACACGCCCATCGTGATGCTCGGCTACTTCCGCGAACCCGAGCAGACCGCCGATTCCTTCGACGGCGACTGGTTCAAGACCGGCGACCTCGTCCGCCGCGACGAGGACGGATGGTTCTACTTCGTCGCCCGCAAGAAGGACATCATCCGCCGGCGCGGGGAGAACATCTCCGGCGCCGAACTCGACCGGGTCGTTGCCGAACATCCGGAGATCGTGCTCGCCGCGGCGGTCGGCGTGCCCTCCGAAATGGGCGACGACGACATCCTGCTCGTGGTGACCAGGCGAACGGATTCGCAACTGACAGAACAGGAAGTCGCCGACTTCTGCAGCACACGACTGGCCCGGATCAAACGACCGCGCTACGTCGTGTTCACCGACGACATGCCTCTCACACCCACCGGAAAGGTCGCGAAACACCGGTTGCGAGCGGACGCAACGCTCCGCGACCGCGCCTGCGAAGTCGACCTCGTAACCGCCGAACAGTAAAGCCCACACCGTCGTCGGTGACGACGCGCAGCCACCCATCGGACCGGTCGGCGTGATCGACGGTGGCCACAGAAAGGACCGAGCAATGACCGAGACCCTCGCACCCCGCACCACATCCTCCGTCTGGGACGACCCGATCGGCCGGATCCACGAATTCCTGGTCGGCGACTTCACGTCCTCGCCGTTGGTGCAACGCGCCCGCGACCTCGTTCCCACGCTGAAGGAGCGCGCGGCACGCCAGGCGCAGCAGGACCGCATCCTGCCCGAGACCATCGAGGACATGCAGCGGGCAGGGTTCTTCCAGATGCTGCAGCCGCGTTCCCACGGCGGATACGAACTGTCACCGATCGAATCGTTCGAGGTGACTTCGATTCTCGCGGAGGGTGATCCGTCCGTCGGCTGGGTCCTGGGCGTGATCGGCATCCACCATTTCCACCTCGGTTTCTTCGACGAGCGTGCCCAGGCGGACGTCTGGTCGACGGACCACACCACGCTGGTCAGTTCGCCGTACGCACCGCAGACCGCGAAGCGAGTGGACGGCGGTTACCTCCTGTCCGGCCGGTGGTCGTTCTCGTCGGGCAGCGACTACTGCGAATGGGCGCTGCTCGGTGCGAACGTCGAAGGTGAGCCGACCCCCGGTCCCGGACCGCTCGGCAGCCACGTGCTGCTGCTCCCGCGCACGGACTACGAGATCGTCCACAACTGGGACGTCTCGGGCCTGCGCGCTACGGGTAGCAACGACATCGTGGTCGAGAACGCCTTCGTCCCCGACCACCGCAGCCTGACCTGGAACGAGGTGCACGACGGAACGGCACCGGGGCTCGCGCTCAACGACGGGCTGCTGTTCAAGCTCCCGTTCTTCCAGGTCTTCTCCCGCGCCACCCAGGCTCCCACCGCGCTCGGCGCACTGAAGGGCATGGCCGACGCCCTGGCCGACTTCATCCGGAGCAAGGGACGCAAGGGTGTCGACCCCGCCGCTGCCCTCGCACTCGCCGAGGCGTACTCGTTCATCTCGGAGGCGAAGGGACGGCTGTACGCGAACTACGGTGCGGTGATCGCCGAAGCGACCGGCGGTGCCGCGGTTTCGCCCGAGCGGCTCGAGGAGTTCCGGTTCCAGTCGGCGTACATCCCCGCGCGCGCCGCCCGGTACGGCACCGAGCTGTACCGCGTCGCGGGTGGCACCGGTATCTACAACACCCGGCCGTTCGGGCGGTACCTCACCGACCTGATGGCCACGCAGACCCACGCCATCAACAACTTCCAGGCGCGGGCGATGGACTGGATGGGTCCGCTGCTGGACACCACGGGTTCGTTCGTCTCGAAGCCGGACGGCGTTGTGCCGAACGCGATTCGACGCAGCTGAGTCTTCCGGTGTAACCGAGTCGTCCGCTGACACTGCTCGGCCCGGGTACCGATACGGTGCCCGGGCCGATCTGCGTTTCGGCGGTCCGTCTATTCGCTCAGCCCGTCCAGGTTCTCGCGGAAGCGCCGCAGCATTTCGTTGAACTTCTTGATCTCCCGCGGTGTGAAGCCCGACAGCACCTGCTTCTGGCGAGCGAGCACATCCTCGAGCATGCGGTCGTGGAGCTCGTATCCCTCCGGCGTGAGATGCCACAGGCGGCTCCGCGGATTCGTGCCGTTCGCTATCGCCTCGGCCAGGCCGAGCTTCTCGAGCTTGCTCAACGCGCGGCTCACGGCACCCTTGTCGTAGCCGACCGCGGGGCTGGCCGCGGTCACCGGGACATCCGGTTCCTTGCACAGCATCACCAGCATTCGCCATTCCATCGCGCTGATGCCGAATTTGTTCTGGTAGTGCCGGGAGGCGCTCCGGTTGAAACTGTTGGCGGCCCACACCAGAAGGACCGTCGGATTGTTGTCGAGATTGAGCGACTTCGAGCCGGAGCCGTCGCTGCGATCGACGTCCTCGACAAAGAATTCATCGAGCGCGTCGGCCATGCGTTGCCCTTTCGGTTTCGGCTCGAACCGACGATCTCGGTGAACCGGACAGGAATCAGTTCTTGTTTCGTCAACAGTTTAAGGGCATTTCGGCGATTGCCAAGAGGCTGCAGCTGTTTGCCCACCCGAAGTTCCGGGGTGAGTGCCGGGTGAGTGAAGTCACGGGGCCGCACCGGTGACCTCGCCGCCGCGCACGGGACAATGGACACCCGTGACTCTCACCGACATCGCGCACCCACCCACCGGGTCCGGAACCGTCCGCAGCCGCGCCCTCGCGGTGTTCGCGCTGGCGCTGGGTGGCTTCGGAATCGGCACCACCGAATACGTCGCGATGGGACTGCTCCCCGAGATCGCCGCCGACCTCGGTATCACCGAGCCCACCGCCGGCCACACCATCTCCGCGTATGCGCTCGGCGTCGTCGTCGGCGCACCGCTGTTCGCGGTGCTCGCCGCCCGAGTGCCCCGTAAGACGCTGCTCGCCGCCCTGATGGCGGTCTTCACGCTCGGCAACGCCGCCTCGGTCGTGGCCTCGGGCTACGGGCTCCTCGTCGCGGCCCGTTTCCTCGCCGGCCTGCCGCACGGGGCCTACTTCGGGGTGGCCGCGCTGGTCGCCGCGCATCTCGCCGGTCCCCGGCGCCGCGCCCGGGCCGTCGCCCAGGTGATGCTGGGCCTGTCCGTCGCCAACGTCGTCGGTGTGCCCGCTGCGTCGTGGCTCGGGCAGGCCCTCGGCTGGCGGACGGCGTTCGGCCTCGTGGTCGTCATCGGCGCCGCGACCGTCGCGGCCATCACCGCCTGGATACCGAAGGTCTCGATGCCCGCCACCAACCCGATCACCGAACTCGGTGCGCTGCGGCGACGGCAGGTGTGGCTGACGTTGATCGTCGCGACCGTCGGTTTCGCCGGGTGCTTCGCCGTCTACACCTACCTGGCGACCACCCTCACCGACGTCACCGGCGTCGCCCGCTCGACGGTCCCGATCGGGCTGGCCGTGTACGGCGCGGGCATGGTTGCGGGCAGTCTCGCCGGCGGTCGCATCGCCGACCGTGCGCTGATTCCCGGCCTGATCGGCGGCATGCTCGTCTACGCCGCGCTGCTCGGCCTGTTCGTCGCCGGCGCTCACCATCCGGTCGCGGCGTTCGTGCTGCTGTTCCTCATCGGCGCGACCAACGCCTCACTGATCCCGGGGCTGCAGACCCGCCTCATGGACGTCGCCGCCGACGCCCAATCCCTCGCCGCGTCCCTGAACCACGCCGCGCTCAATGCCGCGAATGCGCTGGGCGCGTGGCTGGGTGGCCTCGTCATCGCCGCCGGGTTCGGCTATACGGCGCCCGCCGCGGTCGGAGCCGTACTCGCGCTCGCAGGGGTCGCGGTCCTCACATTCTCCGTCCGCCTCGACACCCTCCCACCGGACCGGATCCGTCGACTGCGTCGGATACGGTGACCGGCGTGCCTCGCATCATCACCACCGTCAACGTCAACGGCGTGCGCGCCGCGGCCACCAAGGGCCTGCTCGAATGGCTCGAGGGGTCGGCCGCGGACATCGTGTGCCTGCAGGAGGTCCGCGCGACCGAGAAGCAGTTCCACGCGGCGATCGCGCCCGCCCTCGCCGCCGGATGGCAGGTCGTCGGCGCCGAATCCTCCGCGAAGGGCCGGGCCGGTGTCGCGATCATGTCCCGGGTTCCCGCGGACGCCGTCCGCGTCGGCTTCGGCGACGAGAGCTTCGCCGACACCGGCCGCTACCTCGAGGCCGACTTCGGCGACCTGACGGTCGGGAGCCTCTACCTGCCGACCGGCGAAGCGGAAACCCCGAAGCAGGACGAGAAGGAGCGCTTCATGAAGTCGCTCGCCGCCTACCTGGGGGACCGCGCCGCCGAGGTCATCGAGGCGGACCGGCACATGCTCGTGTGCGGCGACTGGAACATCGCGCACACGGAACGGGACATCAAGAACTGGAAGGGCAACATCCGCAAGTCCGGGTTCCTGCCGCACGAACGCGAA
>NZ_JADZGH010000208.1:6645-15359 GCF_015865005.1 Rhodococcus sp. CX | reverse complement strand
TCGTGCGCGAGCACCACGGCGATGTCCCCGGCCCGTACTCGTGGTGGTCGTACCGGGGCAAGGCCTTCGACACCGACGCGGGCTGGCGGATCGACTACCACCTGGTGACCCCGGCACTCGCCGACCGGGTGACCGCGGCCCGCGTCGAACGGGCCGCGACATATGCCGAACGCTGGTCGGACCACGCGCCGGTGACGGTCGAATTCCGATGATCCGGCACCGGGTGAACCGGCACTGCAAGGCGGCCCTGCTCGCGCTGCTGTCCGCGATCGTCGCCCTGTTCGTCACGGCCTGCGGATCCGCGGGCACCGACACCGGCACGACCGTCGCGCCGCTGCTGTCCGTTCCCTCCTCGACAGCACAGCCGTCCGGGACGGCACAGCCGAACGGCGACACCGTCACCTGCGAGCCGGAAGGTCCGATCCCCGACTACGTCTGGGACACCCTCGAGCTCATCGACGCGGGGGACTGGCCACCGGACGACGCCCCGGGCACCCAGGGCGGTCGCCGGTTCGGCAACTACGAGGGCGAGCTGCCCACCGTCGGCGACGACGGGCGACCGGCGGCCTACCAGGAATGGGACGTCAACCGGAAGAAGCCCGGGCGCAGCCGCGACGCCGAACGCATCGTCACCGGTGCGGACGGATCGGCGTGGTACACCGCCGACCACTACGAGTCGTTCACGAGGATGTGCTGATGCGAGCCGACCTGACCCTGCTCGAGACCACCCGATCCGGGGCAGCGGACCTCGAGGAACAACTGCGGCAGGACGGGCGCGTCGTGCACCTGCGCGGCCGGAAGATGACGACCCTCCGGCAGCTGTTCGACGAGTTCGCCGCGGCGCTGCAGTTCCCGTACTACTTCGGTGCGAACAAGGACGCGTTCGACGAGTGCCTGTCCGAGGTCTGCGAGGCCGCCGCGCCGTCGGTACTGGTATTCGACGCACACGAACTGCTCACAGGAGAACCGGACCAGATGGCGTGGTTCGTCGCGGTGCTCGGGCAGATCCCGCTGCGGGTGATCCTGCAGGTTCCGCCGCAGCACGCCGACGCCGTGGCCGAGCGATTCGCCGCGGCCGGACACGGCGACCTCGGTCGCAGCGCCGAACCCGGTGCGTGACAGTATCGAGAGCATGTCGAGCACTGCAGATCAGAACGCCACCGCGCCGACCGCCCGGCCTCGGGTGCTGTCCGGCATTCAGCCCACCTCGGATTCCTTCCATCTCGGGAACTTCCTCGGTGCGCTGCAGCAGTGGGTTCCGATGCAGGACGAGTTCGACGCCTACTACTTCATTCCCGACCTGCACGCGATCACCGTGCCGCAGAACCCGAAGGAGCTGCGCAAGCGGGTGCTGGTTTCGGCGGCGCAGCTCCTGGCCGTGGGCATCGACCCCGAGAAGTCGGTGCTGTTCGTGCAGAGCCACGTGCCCGAGCACGTCGAACTGTCCTGGGTGCTGACCTGCATGACCGGCTTCGGTGAGGCCAGCCGGATGACGCAGTTCAAGGACAAGTCCGCGAAGCAGGGCACCGAGCACGCCGGGGTCGGCCTGTTCACCTACCCGATGCTCATGGCCGCGGACATCCTGCTCTACCGCGCGCAGAAGGTCCCGGTCGGCGAGGATCAGCGCCAGCACCTCGAATTGACCCGCGACCTCGCGCAGCGTTTCAACAAGCGCTACGGCAAGACCTTCGTCGTCCCCGAGCCGCACATCGTCAAGGGCACCGCGAAGATCTACGACCTGCAGGACCCCACGTCGAAGATGAGCAAGTCGGCCGAGACCGCGGCCGGCCTGATCAACCTGCTCGACGACCCGAAGGTGTCCGCGAAGAAGATCAAGTCGGCCGTCACCGACAACGAACGGGAGATCCGCTTCGACCGCGAGGCCAAGCCCGGCGTGAGCAACCTGCTCACCATCCAGTCGGCGCTCTCCGGCCGCGACATCGACGATCTCGTCGCCGGATACGAGGGCAAGGGCTACGGCGATCTGAAGAACGACACCGCCGCGGTGCTCACCGAGTTCGTGACGCCGCTGCGGGCGAAGGTCGACGAGTACCTGTCCGACGAAACCGAACTGCTCAAGATCCTGTCGAACGGCGCGGACCGTGCGCGCGACGTCGCTTCCCGGACACTTGCCCAGGTCTATGACAAGGTGGGATTCCTGCCCCGCAAGTAGAAGGAGCGTCACGGATGGCCGGCGCGAGCGACGAGAAGAAACCCGGTTTCCTCGATCGGCAGCGTGCCGCCCATCCCTGGCTCGACCACACGATCCGGACCGGGCTGCGCTACCAGGAGCACAAAGGCGACTACTACGCCGCCGGTATCACGTACTTCACGGTGCTGGCTCTCGTGCCGATCCTCATGGTGGCGTTCTCGATCGCCGGTTTCGTGCTCGCCGGCCGACCCGAGATGATCGAGCAGATCCAGGACGCGATCGCCGAGAACATCCCCGGGCAACTCGGTGACACCGTGCAGAGTCTGATCGCGTCGGCGATCAACTCGCGCGGCGCCGTCGGCGTGATCGGGCTGCTCACCGCGTCGTACGCGGGACTCGGCTGGATGGCGAACGTGCGTGACGGCCTCACCGCGATGTGGGACCACCCGCGCGACAAGGGCAACTTCGTGGTCTCCAAACTGCGGGACGGCGCGTCGCTGCTGGGTCTCGGTCTCGCCATGCTCGTCTCGCTCGGGTTGTCGGCGCTGAGCAGCGGCCCGATCATGTCCAGGCTCGTCACGTTGCTGAACATGGAGAACCTCCTCGGGATCGGCGTCGCGTTGCGGATCGCCGCGCTGGTCTTCGCGCTGGGCGCGACCTGGGCGGTGTTCACGTGGGTGATCGCGCGGCTGCCCCGCGAACCGGTCACCTTTCGTAGCGCCGCGCAGGCCGGTCTGATCGCCGCGATCGGATTCGAAGTGCTCAAGCAGGCCGGGTCGATCTATCTCGAGATCGTGCTGAACGGGCCCGCCGGCGTCGCCTTCGGCCCGATCCTCGGTCTGCTCATCTTCTCCAACCTGACGGCGAAGCTGCTGCTGTTGTGTACGGCGTGGGCGGCGTCGAAGAAGGAGAATCTGGCCTTGGCGCACGTGCCCGCGCCGGAATCGGCGACGATCACTCCGCGGCTCGAGGTGCACCAGGGTCCCGGGGTGCGGGGGAGCATCGCGCTCCTCGGCGCGGGCATTCTGGGTGGCGCGCTGCTCGGGTCGCGCCGACGCGCCCGGAGATGACCGGCGAAGTCGAGGGGCCGGCGGATCAGCCCGCCGCCTCGTCCTGGCACGCCTCGTAGCCTCCCGCGACGAAGGTCGTCGCGGAGCAGTACACGGCGGTCGGATAGTACGGTCCCATCACCGTCGCGGGGTCGGCTCCGGTCGCCTGGGACGCCTGGATGGACTGCGGGTAGAACGCCGGCGTCGGCAGCATGTAGCGCAGGAACAGCACCTTCTTCGGTACCGTCGTATCGCCCCACGGCAGCACCGTCACGGTCGGATCGGCGACCGATGTGAGATCGGCGGGCGCGGCGACCGCGTAGGTGTAGTAGCCCGATTCGTCGAGCGCGGTCTCGAAGTCGGCCCCGCACGCCACCACCGGATAGGGCGAGACCCGATCGTTCTGGCACAGCGACCAATACCGCACCTGCTGATCCGGGTCGGTCGCCGGGACACCCGCGCGGGTGTCCGGGAACAGCGGCGCCTTCCCGCGGACGACCACGATCCTGCCCGGCTGGTAGGTCAGTGCCGTTCCGAGATACTTGTTGTCCCCGTTGGGAAACAGACCGGACGAGCTGGCCGGGTTCACGAACACCGTCTCCGGTGTGTCGCCGGGGAACGCGCCGCTCGCGGCACCGGCGATGACCTGATCGAAACCTGCCTGCGCGAGCTGCGAGACGGGTCCCGTGTAGGAGTTCGGGTCGAACGGCTGCTCGCACGGCTGCCGC
Source organism: Rhodococcus sp. CX (assembly GCF_015865005.1). NCBI lineage: Bacteria > Bacillati > Actinomycetota > Actinomycetes > Mycobacteriales > Nocardiaceae > Rhodococcus > Rhodococcus sp. CX. The sequence goes on along the minus strand of NZ_JADZGH010000208.1, from coordinate 11,430 downwards.
GGAACGGTCGCCCCACCGACCCGCATCGTCGCCTCGGGCAGGGGCACACCGCCGCTGGGGGAGGCGGCGTCGTCGGGCACGTAGACGCGGATGATCAGGAAACCCACCGGGGTGCTCTGACCGGCCGGCAGAGCCTGAATCTCGTTGCGCGCGTGGTCGGCCGGGCCGGTGACGATGGTGGCGTGCCATTGGCGTTGCACAGGGGGGAGGGTCCGTGCCGACGCGTCCGTGAACGGATTGCTGCTGCCAGGGTCGGGGTCGATCTGGTTGTCGCGCAACGTATCCACGGTGTCGAAGTTCGTGCCGTAGGTGTTGAGCGAGAAGTACCGGGCGTACGGGTAGGTGCCGGACAGTTCGATCGAGTCGCCCGGCCCCAGCGCATAGGGCAGGACCCAGTAGGTGGCGTTCACGTCCGGAAACGCGACGTTCAGCACCGTCTCGTTCGACATGAACCGCCACGCGCACAGGGGAGTATCGGCGGTCGCGGCCGGAGGCAGGGCGACCGTGACGGCGGCGCACAGGAACGCGACGAGGGCAACGATCCGGGCGCAGGCAGATCGAGAGCGATTGTCGGACACGGGACTCCGTTCGTCGCGTCCACGATAGCCGCGGTTCGCCCAGAACGGACCGGGTTTCGGTGAACAAGATCATTCGATTCGGTTACATCGGCTGACGCGGTGGCGGATCGGCCGTACTGTCGGGTCCATGAAAGCCGTCCAGTACACCGAGATCGGTGCGGAACCGGTCGTCGTCGAGATCCCCACACCGTCCCCCGGCCCGGGGGAGGTGCTGCTGAAGGTCACCGCCGCGGGTCTGTGCCACTCCGACATCTTCGTGATGGACCTGCCCGCGGACGGATACGTCTACGGGCTTCCGCTGACGCTGGGCCACGAGGGGGTCGGCACGGTCGCCGAACTCGGCGCGGGCGTCGACGGCATCGCGGTCGGGGACGCGGTCGCCGTGTACGGGCCGTGGGGCTGTGGTTCCTGTCACGCCTGCGCCCGTGGCCGCGAGAACTACTGCACGCGCGCCGCCGACCTCGGGATCACCCCGCCGGGGCTCGGTTCTCCCGGTTCCATGGCCGAATACATGATCGTCGATTCGGCCCGGCACCTCGTGCCCATCGGTGATCTCGACCCGGTCGCGGCGGCTCCGCTGACCGACGCCGGTCTGACCCCGTACCACGCGATCAACCGGGTGCTGCCGCTGCTGGGCCCCGGATCCACCGCGGTGGTGGTCGGTGTGGGCGGGCTCGGTCACGTCGGGATCCAGATCCTGCGGGCGATCGGCGCGGCCCGGGTCGTTGCACTGGACGTCGACGACGACCGTCTCGAACTGGCCCGCACGGTGGGCGCCGACGTGGCGATCCGGTCCGATGCGAGTGCGGCCGCCGCGATCCGCGAACTGACCGGCGGGCAGGGCGCCACCGCGGTGTTCGACTTCGTCGGCGCGCAGTCGACGATCGACATGGCGCAGCAGGTCGTCGCGATCGACGGGCACATCTCGATCGTCGGAATCCACGCCGGCGCGCATGCGAAGGTCGGGTTCTTCCTCGTACCGTTCGGTGCCTCCGTCGTGACGCCGTACTGGGGGTCCCGCACCGAGCTGATGGAGGTGATCGCCCTCGCCCGCGCCGGCAGACTCGAGATCCACACCGAGACGTTCACTCTCGACGAGGGGCCCGAGGCGTACCGGCGGCTGCGGGAAGGCACCATCCTCGGCCGCGGTGTGGTCGTACCCGGCTGAGTCCGCCCGGCGGAACAGCGTCGCGGAAACGCAGAACGCGGGCCCGGCCCCCGAAGGGCCGGACCCGCGTTCCGTGTTGCAGTTCCCTGTGACAGGGAGGGTCAGCGAGCGAACAGCAGCGCGCGCTTGACCTCCTGGATCGCCTTCGTCACCTGGATGCCACGGGGGCACGCGTCGGTGCAGTTGAAGGTGGTGCGGCAGCGCCACACGCCGTCCTTGTCGTTGAGGATGTCGAGACGCTCGGCGGCACCCTCGTCACGCGAGTCGAAGATGAACCGATGCGCGTTGACGATCGCGGCGGGGCCGAAGTACGACCCGTCGCTCCAGTACACCGGGCACGACGTGGTGCAGCACGCGCACAGGATGCACTTGGTGGTGTCGTCGAAGCGGGCGCGGTCGGCCTGCGACTGGATCCGCTCGCGGGTCGGCTCGTTGCCCGTCGTGATGAGGAACGGCTTGACGGCACGGAACGCGTCGAAGAACGGCTCCATGTCGACGACCAGGTCCTTCTCGACCGGCAGGCCGCGGATCGGCTCGACGGTGATGGTCACCGGCTTGCCGTCCTTGGGCAGCATGTCCTTCATGAGGATCTTGCAGGCCAGGCGGTTGACACCGTTGATCCGCATCGCGTCGGAGCCACACACGCCGTGCGCGCAGCTGCGGCGGAAGGTGAGGGTTCCGTCGAGGTAGCCCTTCACGTACAGCAGCAGGTTGAGCATGCGGTCGCTGGGCAGCGCCGGCACCTGGAACGAATCCCAGTGCTGACCCTTGCCGTCCTCGGGGTTGAACCGGGCGATCTTGAGGGTGACCATGACGGCGCCCTCGGGAACCGGAGGCAGTTCCGCGGCGACGGCGTCGTTCTTCTCGAGAGTAGTCATCAGTACTTCCGCTCCATCGGCTCGTACCGGGTCTGGACCACCGGCTTGTAATCCAGGCGGATTTCGGAGATCAGATCCTGGCCCACCTTGTACGCCATGGTGTGCTTCATGTAGTTCGCGTCGTCACGATTCGGGTAGTCCTCGCGAGCGTGGCCGCCGCGCGATTCCTTCCGGTTGAGGGCGCCGACCACGGTGACCTCGGCCATCTCGAGCAGGAAGCCGAGCTCGACGGCCTCGAGCAGGTCGCTGTTGTAGCGCTTGCCCTTGTCGTGAACCGTGATGTTCTTGTAGCGCTTCTTCAGATCGTGGATGTCCTCGAGGGCCTTGGTGAGGGTCTCCTCGGTGCGGAACACCGACGCGTTGTTGTCCATCGACTGCTGCAGGTCGCGACGGATGTCGGCGACGCGCTCCTTGCCGCCCGCGTGGAGGATGCGGTCGAGCCACTCCTCGACGTAGGTCGCGGGGTTCTCGGGCAGCTCGACGAACTCGGTGCTGTTCGCGTACTCGGCGGCAGCGATGCCGGCGCGACGGCCGAACACGTTGATGTCGAGCAGCGAGTTGGTGCCGAGGCGGTTGGCGCCGTGCACGGACACGCAGGCGCACTCGCCGGCGGCGTACAGGCCCTTGACGATCTCGTCGTTGTTGCGCAGGACCTCGCCCTGGACGTTGGTGGGGATACCACCCATCACGTAGTGGCAGGTCGGGTACACCGGGACGAGCTCGGTGACCGGGTCGACGCCGAGGTAGGTGCGCGCGAACTCGGTGATGTCCGGGAGCTTCTCCTCGAGGACGTCCTCACCGAGGTGCGTGACGTCGATGTAGACGTAGTCTTTGTTCGGACCGGCACCGCGGCCTTCGAGCACCTCGAGCACCATCGACCGGGCGACGATGTCGCGAGGCGCGAGGTCCTTGATGGTGGGGGCGTAGCGCTCCATGAACCGCTCGCCGTCGGCGTTGCGGAGGATGCCGCCCTCACCGCGGACGGCCTCGGAGATGAGGATGCCGAGGCCCGCGAGTCCCGTCGGATGGAACTGGTGGAACTCCATGTCCTCGAGCGGCAGGCCCTTGCGGAAGATGATGCCCAGCCCGTCACCGGTGAGGGTGTGCGCGTTGGACGTCGTCTTGTACATGCGGCCCGAACCGCCGGTGGCGAACACGATCGACTTCGCGTGGAAGACGTGGATCTCGCCGGTGGCGAGCTCGTACGCGATGACACCGGTGGCGACGGGACCGTCCTCGGTCTCGGTCAGCGCGATGTCCAGGGCGTAGAACTCGTTGAAGAACTCGACGTCGTGCTTGACGCAGTTCTGGTACAGCGTCTGCAGGATCATGTGGCCGGTGCGGTCGGCGGCGTAGCACGCGCGACGGACCGGGGCCTTGCCGTGGTCACGGGTGTGACCACCGAAGCGGCGCTGGTCGATCTTGCCTTCGGGGGTGCGGTTGAAGGGGAGACCCATCTTCTCCAGGTCCAGCACCGCGTCGATGGCTTCCTTGGCCATGATCTCGACGGCGTCCTGGTCGGCGAGGTAGTCGCCGCCCTTGACGGTGTCGAAGGTGTGCCATTCCCAGTTGTCTTCTTCGACGTTGGCCAGCGCGGCACACATGCCGCCCTGCGCGGCACCGGTGTGGCTGCGGGTCGGGTAGAGCTTGGTCAGAACCGCGGTGCGGGCGCGGGGGCCGGCCTCGATGGCCGCGCGCATACCGGCGCCGCCGGCACCGACGATGACCACGTCATAACGATGTTCCTGCATGAAGTCTTGGCTCCCCTAGCTCGCAACGATGTTGGGGTCGAATGTGAAGATCACGTAGGTGCCCAGGCCCATGATCAGGATCATCGACACTGCGAGGATCGTGTTGAGCCAGAAACGGGTCGAGTCCTTGCGCGAGTAGTCGGCGATGACGGTGCGCAGACCGTTGCCGCCGTGCAGCTGCGCGAGCCACAGCATCGACAGGTCCCAGAACTGCCAGAACGGGCTGGACCAGCGACCGGCGACGAACGCGAAGTTGATGCGGTGCACGCCCTCGTCGAGCATCAGCATGATGAACAGGTGGCCGAGCACGAGGATGATCAGTGCGAGGCCGGACAGGCGCATGAACAGCCAGGCGTAGAGCTCGAAGTTGTTCTTGGCCTGACGACGCGGCGAGCGCGGGTTGTCGAGGC
>NZ_JADZGH010000208.1:6098-6635 GCF_015865005.1 Rhodococcus sp. CX | reverse complement strand
CGTCCGGCCGCGGGGATCATCACCACGAACCAGATCGCCAGGATCGTCCAGAGCATCACGCGCTGGTACTGCGGTCCCTTCGACCAGAAGTCGACGAGCATGACACGCAGGCCGTTGAGCGCGTGGTAGAGAACCATCGCCACGAGCGCCAGCTCCATCAGGCCGACGATCGGGTTCTTGTAGGTTTCGATGACACTGTCGTAGGTCTCGGGGTTGACCCGGACGAGTGCCGTGTCCAGAACGTGGACGAAAAGGAAGAAGAACGTGGCCACGCCTGTGATCCGGTGCAGAACCCAGGACCACATTCCGGGATCTCCCCGGTAAAGCGACCGTGTGCGCCCCGCCGGTGCGGGGGCGGCTTCAGTCGTGCTGCTCATCGAGTGCTGTGCCTCCAACGTCAATGGTGGACGCGTCGAGCCGCTGTAGCCTGTGGGGGATTCCGCAGTACGGGCCCGACGAGAACCTGAACCGACTTGTTCAGACTCTAAACCCATCGGAATCGTGGGAACTAATCTCCTTCGCGATTCGTACCGGCCC
>NZ_JADZGH010000208.1:6010-6088 GCF_015865005.1 Rhodococcus sp. CX | reverse complement strand
CGGCCGGACGGTCGTAGGCCGTTCCGAGAGTCTTCGCTTCACTCATGTCAGTGCCCCGCAAACATGTTGTAGAAGATG
>NZ_JADZGH010000208.1:3115-6000 GCF_015865005.1 Rhodococcus sp. CX | reverse complement strand
TTTCCAACTGTGATCTGGTGCGGTGGGGGCCACCGAACGTCGTCTTCGCCACCGTGACAGGATGGTCAACCATGGTGGACGTGGAGTGGGAAACGTTGCGCGCCAAGGCACATGAAGCGATGGGGCGTGCGTACGCGCCGTACTCGCGGTTCCCGGTGGGGGCTGCCGCTCTCACCGCCGACGGCGCGGTTGTGAGTGGGTGCAATGTGGAAAATGTCTCACATGGGGTGGGACTTTGTGCCGAATGCGTACTCGTCGGTAACTTCGTTTCCGGTGGTGGCGGACGGTTGCGAGCGATCTCGGTCTGCGACGCCCGCGGCGCCGTTCTGATGCCCTGCGGGCGCTGCCGCCAGCTCCTCATCGAGCACGGCGGACCCGACCTGCTCGTCGACACGTCCCGAGGGCCGCGGCCCATGTCCGAGCTGCTGCCCGACGCGTTCGGGCCCGATGATCTTGCGGCCGTGCATCCGACGGGAGGCGATCGTGCCTGACATCGTCTCCGTGATCCGGCACAAGCGCGACGGTCTGGAACTGACCGGCGCCGAGATCGACTGGGTGATCAGAGCGTTCACCCACGACATCGTCGCCGACGAACAGATGGCGGCTCTCGCGATGGCCATCTGGTTCCGCGGCATGACCCGCGCCGAGACCGCCCGCTGGACGACCGCGATGATCGACTCCGGACGGCGTCTCGACTTCACCGGGTTGGGCCTGCCCACCGTCGACAAGCACTCCACCGGCGGTGTCGGCGACAAGATCACGCTGCCGCTCGCACCGCTCGTCGCGGCGTGCGGGGCTGCGGTGCCGCAGTTGTCCGGACGCGGACTCGGATACGCCGGCGGCACCCTCGACAAACTCGAATCGATTCCCGGCTGGCGCGCCGACCTCGACACCGTCGAGATGGCCGAGCTCCTCACCGATCCGGCGATCGGCGCGGTCGTGTGCGCACCCACCGAGGACCTGGCCCCGGCCGACCGCAAGCTCTATGCGCTGCGCGACGTCACCGGCACCGTCGAATCGATCCCGCTCATCGCCAGTTCGATCATGAGCAAGAAGATCGCCGAAGGAGCGGGCGCGCTCGTTCTCGACGTCAAGGTCGGCTCCGGCGCCTACATGACCGAGCTGGGCGAGGCACGCGAACTCGCGCGCACGATGGTCGAGCTCGGCAGCGACGAAGGCCTGCCCACCGTCGCGTTGATCACCCGCATGGACACCCCGCTCGGGCGCACGGCGGGGAATGCGCTCGAGGTACGCGAGGCTGTCGAGGTTCTCGCCGGTGGCGGACCGCCCGACGTCGTGGAGCTGACCCTGGCGCTGGCGCGGGAGATGCTCGCTCTCGCCGGGATCGACGGCGTCGACCCCGCCGAGCGGCTGAAGGACGGCTCGGCGATGGACCGATGGCGCGCGATGATCGCCGCGCAGGGAGGCGACCCGGACGCTGCGTTGCCCACCGCCGCGTACACCGAGACCCTGCGTGCGGACTCCGACGGCATCCTCACCGGACTCGACGCCATGGCGGTCGGGGTCGCGGCGTGGCGGCTCGGCGCAGGTCGTGAACGGCAGGGGCAGGCCGTGCAGGCCGGCGCCGGTGTCGAGCTGCACGCGAAACCGGGCGAGGCGGTGCGCGCCGGGCAGGTCCTCGCGACCCTGCACACCGATACCCCGGAGAAGATCCCGGCCGCGCTCACCACGCTGCAGGGCGGGGTCCGGATCTCCGCCGAGGCGTCCGACGGAGGGGCACCCGCGGTGCCCGCGCGACCGCTCGTCGTGGAGCGGATCTCCGGGTAGCCGACTACCGTCGGGGCATGAACGAGCTGACTGCCCCGCAGGTGCGTACGGCACCGAAGGTTCTGCTCCACGACCACCTCGACGGTGGCCTGCGACCGGCGACGATTCTGGACCTCGCCGACGCATGCGGCCACACCCTGCCTGCCGATTCCGAGACCGAGTTGGCCGGATGGTTCCGGCAGTCGGCGGACAGCGGTTCGCTGGTGCGGTACCTCGAGACATTCGAGCACACGGTCGCCGTCATGCAGACTGCCGAGGGGCTCGAACGGGTCGCCCGCGAGTGCGTCGAGGATCTTGCCGCCGACGGCGTCGTCTACGCGGAGGTTCGGTTCGCGCCGGAACAGCACCTCGAGTCCGGCCTGACCCTCGACGAGGTCGTCGAACACGTTCTCGAGGGGTTCCGGTCGGGGGAGTCCGCGGTCGCGGCGGCTGGCGGCCGGATCCACGTGGGATGTCTGCTCACCGCGATGCGGCACGCGGCGCGGTCGCGTGAAATCGCCGAACTGGCAGTGCGTTTCCGCGACCGGGGGGTCGCCGGGTTCGACATCGCCGGCGCCGAGGCCGGATATCCGCCCAGCCGGCACCTCGACGCCTTCGAGTACATGCGAGCGGCCAACGCGCACTTCACGATTCACGCGGGCGAAGCGTTCGGGCTCCCGTCGATCCACGAGGCCGTCGCGTTCTGCGGCACCGACCGGCTCGGTCACGGGGTGCGGATCGTCGACGACATCACCGTCGCCGAGGACGGCACCGCGTCGCTCGGTCTGTTGGCGAATTACGTGCGGGACAAGAGGATTCCGCTCGAGCTCTGCCCCAGCTCCAATGTCCAGACCGGCGCGGTGGCCGCGCTCGAGGACCATCCGTTCGATCTGCTCGCGCGGCTGCGGTTCCGCGTCACCGTCAACACCGACAACCGGCTGATGAGCGACACCACGATGACGAAGGAGATGATGCGCCTGGTCGAGACGTTCGGCTACGGCTGGGTCGATCTCGAACGGTTCACCATCAACGCCATGAAATCGGCGTTCCTGCCGTTCGATCAGCGGCTCGAGCTGATCGACGACGTCATCAAGCCCGGCTACGCGGTGTTGATAGGC
>NZ_JADZGH010000208.1:1994-2992 GCF_015865005.1 Rhodococcus sp. CX | reverse complement strand
GAGCCGCCACAAAGGCACACCGGCGGCGGAGCCGCCTAGTGCTTGCGGAGTCGTGCCTCGAACTCGCGCTCGAGTTCGCGCCACGCCGCGACCTCGGCGTCGAACGGCGCGCTCGGGGCCAGGCGGCTCGTATCGGGCTCGAGCACGTAGTTGACGAACCAGCCCAGCTCGGTGGAACCGGCGAGCGCGGCGTCGGTGGAGTCGTCGCCGGCGTAGTTCGCGGCATCGGTGAACAACTCGACCGCGAGTTCCAGCTGGTCCGGGTCCACTGCGTCGACGCCCGCCGCGATGTCGTCGGCGATGCCGGTGAGCACGTACACGTTGTCGTCGCTCACCTCGATCTCGAGCGAACCGTCGGTCGCTGCGAGACGGATCTCGTCGTAGGTGCTCACTGTCGCGAGATCGTGGTCGTGACGGTCGGCCAGGTAGCGGGCGAGCGCACGCTCGGAACCGAATACCGAGATCAGGCCGTCTTTGCCGAGGAACAGCGCGTCGTCGTCCAGGTAGCACCGCAGGGTGAACCATGTGCCTTCGCTCGTGATGATCTTGATCGGGTCGATGCCGACCTCGCCCCAGAAGTCGTCGACGAGTTCCTCGTCCTCGTCTTCGTCCACGAACTCGTATTCCTCGTCGTCTTCGCCCTCGACGGTGTCGTCGGCCTCGACGACGTTCTCCTCCGCAGCGACGAGTTCGGACTCGATCTCCGCGACGATCGCGGAGTCGACGTCGGGGGTCGTGACGACGGCGTCGATCGCGTCGATGACGTCGTCCCAGTCCTCGGCGACCGCGGTGCCGACCTGGTTCCACAGGTCCTCGCCGTCGGCACCTTCGAACGCGCTCGCGCCGTGCTGCAGCAGTGTCGCGATCTCGGGCCGGTCGACGAACTTCGTCACCGCCTCGAGGTCGCACACCTCGCCCAGGCTGCGGACGACGTCGAAGGTGTCCTGGAGCTGGGCGACGATCTCCGGGTCGACGTCCTCGGCGACGAGTTCGGGCAC
>NZ_JADZGH010000208.1:0-1984 GCF_015865005.1 Rhodococcus sp. CX | reverse complement strand
TCGTCGGGCTCGAACTCGACGGCCGCGAGCTTCACGACGACCGGCCAGGTGGGGTGCTCGACGAGATCGTTGTCGGTGTCGGAGCGGACGAACGCGACCAGTTCGGCGACACCGGGGAATCCGTACAGATCGTCCCCACGGCCGAGGAACGCCTGCCATTCCTCGCCGTCCTCGCGCCACCGGGGCACCCACAGGGTGACGAGGTTGTCGTCGGTGAGACCGAGCTCGATCGGGACGATGTCTCCAGCCATGGCGGGAAGCCTAGCCACCTCGCGCCCGAAGACATAGCCGGGAGTGGACGAGACCGTCATCACCGGAACGACTCGCGAAGATCCGACAGCAGCCGGTCGCGTTTCCGGGCTGCGATCCGCGCCGCCTCGTGCGCGGTCGCGAGGATCGCCGCGGACAATTCGGCGGCCTCGAGCCGGCACGCCGACTCCGCCAGATGCAGCGCGATCATGCCGCCTCCGCCGTCGACCTGTACCCACACCCGGCCGTCCACGCTCATCGCTTCCGCCGTCACCTCGCCGAGCCCGGCCATCACGTCCTCGAGCATGCCCAGCCTTTCCCGAGCCCGTTCGACGATCTCGTCGACGCGGTGCCCGCTCACACCGACCTCAGCCAGGACGTGGGTTGCCGCTGCTCGTCGTCGTCCCGCTGGACGCGCGCCACCTCGTCCCGGGTGGGCAGGCCCATCCGGTCCAGCAGGGCGTCCGGCATGCCCTGGGCAGCGAGCTCGCCGCGGCGCAGCGCGGCGGCCTCGAGGGTCGCGCGGCGGCTGAGCGCGAGGATCTGCCCGGCCAGGTGCCCGGCCCCGTGGCGCAGTTCGCGGGGATCGATGTGCAGCTCGACCGGCACCCCCTGGTCGGTTGCGCGCACCGAGACGGTGCCTGCCGCATTGGCGGCGGTTGCTGTCGTGATGTTCATATCCGGTTGGACGCACCCGATCGCCGGCCGGTTCCCTCTCATCCGGTGGGCCGGTAGAACCCTTCGAAGGCCATGCCGCTGTTGCCGGTGCGGATCGGGGTGACGGCGACGGGATCGCCAGCTTCCACCATGAGGCCGTTGCCGATCACCATCGCGACGTGCCCGTCCCAGACGGCCAGGTCGCCGGGCAGGACCGAGTCCGGAGCGACCGGCGTCCCGATGTCCTGCTGCTGGGCCAGCCGGGGAAGCTCGACACCGGCCTGGCCGTAGGCCCACTGGGTCAGCCCGCTGCAGTCGAGTCCCTGTCCCGGGGTGGTTCCGCCCCACACGTACGGGGTGCCCTGCTGGGACAGCGCATGACGCACCGCCGCGGCGGCCGTGGCGTTGGGTGCGGTGGCGACGCTGCCGTCGGGCAGGCGCACCGCGCAGTCCGACGCCGATCCCGGCCCGAGGCCCCCGTCGTCGTAGAACGCGCGGCTGTCGCCGGAACCGGGATCGGTTTCGGACGGTCCCGCTCCCGTGAGGGGCGGCGTCTCCGGCAGCAGGGCGGTGAGCCGGTCGGTGTGCTGTGCCAGTTCGGACGTGACCCGGGCGAGTACGTCGAGGCCTGCCGCGAGATGTTCGAGTGCGGCAGCGAGCATCAGCAGCTGGCCCTGGGGCAGCGCGAGCGCGGGTTCGAGGCTGCGGGCGATGGAACCGAACGAGTCGACGATGCGGGCGATCTCGACGGCGCCGCCGAGGACCGTCGCGGTGCCGTCCACCGCGACCGCGGCGATCTCCATGCCGCGGTCGGCGGCGGCCAGCGTGTCGGCGAGTACCTGCTCGGCGCTGCGGACCGCGGTGTCCGCCGCGGTACCGGTCCAGTCCCACACCAGTTCGGTGAGCGCGGCGCGGCCGACGGCGTGCACGTCCTCCGCGATCGCGGTCCCCGCCCGCAACGCCGCGGCCGGATCGATCGCGGGTGCGGTGCCGGAGCCGAATGCGGTGAGCAGATCCGCCAGCGGAGCCGCGAGCAGATCGGCCCCGAGAGTCATCGTCGCGCTCCCGCCTCGGGCAT
>NZ_JADZGH010000207.1:8015-12910 GCF_015865005.1 Rhodococcus sp. CX | reverse complement strand
GTGTGCCGTTGTGGCGGCTCCCACCGCCACAACGAGACACGACCCGGTATCAGGCGGAGTCGGCGGCGCGGGCGAGGACGTCGCGGGCGCGGTCGGCGTCGCCGTGCATGGCCGACACGAGTGCCTCGATCGAGTCGAACTTCTCCATGCCGCGCAGGCGCTCGACGAAGTCGACCGCGACGTGCTGGCCGTAGAGGTCGGCCTCCTGATCGAGCACGAACGCCTCGACCGTGCGGGCACGGCCGGAGAACGTCGGGTTGGTGCCGACCGACACCGCCGCGCCGTAGCGCTCCCCCGGCGCCACGGTGCCGAGAGTCGGGCCGGGCCCCAGGACCGTGAACCACGCGGCGTACACGCCGTCCGCCGGGATCGCCGAGTGCATAGGCGGGGCCACGTTCGCGGTCGGGAACCCCAGGTCGCGTCCGCGTCCGTCGCCGTGCACGACGACCCCTTCGACGCGGTGCGGGCGACCGAGCGCGTCCGCGGCGGCCACCACGTCACCGGCATCGACGCAGGAGCGGATGTAGGTCGAGGAGAACGTGACCGCGTGTTCGGCGAGCAGGGTCTGAGCGTCGACCGCGAACCCGAACCGCTCCCCGATCGTCCGCAGCAGCTCGACGGTGCCCGCGGCCTTCTTTCCGAAGGTGAAGTTCTCGCCGACCACGACCTCGGCGACGTGCAACCGCTCGACGAGGATCTCGTGGGCGTACCGCTCCGGGCTCAGCTTCATGAACTCCGGTGTGAACGGCATGACGCAGAAGACGTCGACGCCGAGCTCCTCGGCGAGTTCGGCGCGACGCGCCAGCGTCGTCAGCTGGGCCGGATGATTGCCCGGTCGCACCACTTCCATCGGATGTGGATCGAATGTCATGAGCACACTGGGGATTCCGCGTTCCTTGGCGGATTTCACCGCCCGCGTGATCAGCTGCTGATGTCCGCGGTGCACTCCGTCGAACACGCCGATCGTCAGTACACAACGACCCCAGTCCGCAGGTATTTCCTCGAGGCCTCGCCATCTCTGCACAACGGGCAGCCTACGGCCCCGGCTCGAACGGGTCACTTCCGACTCGCGATGCAGTGTGGGTCACGGAGCGCGGATGGACATCAGGGCCGTCTGCACACATAATTTCGGTGTGCCGAACATTTTCGTTGGAGCGATCAAAATATTTGTGGCTGCCGCGACGGTCGCCGTCGTGACCTCGTGCACCGCGACCGCCCCCGCGGACAACGAACGCCCGCTGGTGCTGACGACCTTCACCGTGCTGGCGGACATGGCACGCAACGTCGCGGGCGAGCACGTCCGCGTCGAATCCATCACCAAGGTCGGGGCCGAGATCCACGGATACGAACCGACCCCCGGCGACCTCCGGCACGCCGCCGACGCGGACCTCGTCCTCGACAACGGCCTCGGTCTCGAGCGGTGGTTCGAGCAGTTCCTCGCCGACACCCACGCAGAGCACGCCGTCCTCAGCGACGGGGTGGCGCCGCTGCCGATCAGTGAGGACGCCTACGCCGGCCGTATCAACCCCCACGCGTGGATGTCACCGCTCAACGCCCGGATCTACGTCGACAACATCGCCGCGGCGCTCTCGCGGATCGCGCCGGAGCACGCCGCCGACTTCACCGCGAATGCCGCCGCCTACAAGGACGAGCTCCAGCTCGTGCACGACGAACTGATCGCCGGCCTCGCCGTACTGCCCGAGCAGCAGCGGGCCCTGGTCACGTGCGAGGGCGCGTTCAGCTATCTCACGCGCGACGCCGGCCTCCGCGAGGCCTACCTGTGGGCGGTCAACGCCGACCAGCAGGGCACCCCGCAGCAGATCGCCCGGACCGTCGACTTCGTGCGCGCCAACCGCGTGCCCGCGGTCTTCTGCGAATCCACCGTCTCGGACAAGGCACAGCGTCAGGTCGCCGCCGACACCGGCGCCGAGTTCGGCGGCATCCTCTACGTCGACTCGCTCTCCGAACCCGACGGGCCGGTCCCGACCTATCTCGACCTGCTGCGCCACGACGTCCGCACCGTCACGAAGGGACTGGCATCGTGACCGCCGACACGACCGGCACGACGAACGCCGCCCCCGCCGCCCTCGCTCTCGACGGCATCACCGTCCGCTACGGGACCGTCACCGCGCTCGACGACGTCACCCTCACCCTCGCCCGCGGCCGGGTGTGCGGACTGGTCGGCACCAACGGATCCGGCAAGTCCACCCTCTTCAAGACCGTCATGGGCATCGTGCGCCCCAGCGCGGGCCGCGTCACGATCGCCGGGGCCGAACCCGCCGCCGCCCGCCGCACCGCCTCGGTCGCGTACGTCCCGCAGTCCGAATCCGTCGACTGGGACTTCCCCATCGTCGTGCGGGAGGTCGTGATGACCGGCCGCTACGGACACCAGGGCACCATGCGCAGGCCCCGGCCCGCCGACCACGACGCGGTCGCGGACGCCCTCGACCGCGTGCAGATGACCGAGTTCGCGAACCGGCAGATCGGGCAGCTGTCCGGTGGGCAGCGCAAACGGGTGTTCGTGGCACGCGCCATCGCGCAGGGCGCCCCGCTGCTGCTGCTCGACGAACCGTTCGCCGGTGTCGACAAGAGCACCGAGTTCGCGCTGACCGCGGTGATCCGCTCCCTCGCCGACGCCGGTCACACCGTCCTCGTCGCCACGCACGACCTCGCCGGACTCGACCGGCTGTGCGACGAAGCCGCGCTGCTGCAACGGCGGCTGCTCGTCCACGACACCCCCGCCGAGGTGCTGCGCCCCGAGAACCTGGCGCGCGCGTTCGGCGTCGACCCCCTGGCCGGCGATGCGGCGACGCTGTCGAAGAGGGAGGCCTGGTGATGCTCGATCTGCTCGTCGAACCCCTGCAGTACGGGTTCATGCAACGCGCTCTGATCGTCGCGATCGCCGCGACCGTCGTGTGCGCCCTGCTCAGCTGCTGGCTCGTGCTCATCGGGTGGTCGTTGATGGGTGACGCGGTCTCACACGCGGTGCTGCCCGGCGTGGTCCTCGCCTACCTCGTGGGCGCGCCGTTCGCGATCGGCGCGTTGCTGTTCGCGGGGATCGCGGTGGCGTTGATCGGGCTGGTGCGCGGCACCACCAGAGTCAAGGAGGACGCTGCGATCGGCGTGGTGTTCACCACGCTCTTCGCGCTCGGGGTGGTGCTGATCTCGAAGAACCCCAGCCAGGTGGATCTCCATCACGTCCTGTTCGGCAACCTGCTCGGGCTGGCCACCGCCGATGTGTGGCAGGTGTCGATGCTCGCCGCAGTCGTGTTCGCGGTGCTCGTCGTCAAGCGCCGGGACCTGACGCTGTTCGCCTTCGACCGCGTCCAGGCCCACGCGCTGGGTATCTCCCCTGCACGGCTGTCGGCGCTGCTCCTGGCGTTGCTGGCGGTCACGATCGTCGCGGCCATCCAGGCCGTGGGAGTGATTCTGGTCGTCGCCGTGCTCATCATTCCGGGTGCGACCGCGTACCTGCTCACCGACCGGATCTCCCGGATGCTGATCCTCGCGCCGGCTCTCGCGGTCGCGTCGTCGATCGTCGGGGTGTACACGAGCTACTACTCCGACGCGTCGACCGGCGGTGTCGTGGTGCTCGCGCAGGCGGTGGTGTTCGCGGCCGCGTACCTGTTCGCACCCCGCCAGGGCGTGGTGACGGCCGCGGTCCGCCGCTCGCGGGCAATCCCGGACAAAGGTGATTCCGAGGTGAGAGTTGCCTAAGCTGGGCAGGTGCCTGGCAGGAGCGAGACGAATACGACGACGGGAGCGCTGACCTCCGTCGCACAGGACTACCTGAAGGTCATCTGGACCGTGCAGGAATGGTCCGGCGAGAAGGTCTCCACGAAGCTGCTCGCCGAGAAACTCGGCGTGTCCGCATCCACCGTCTCCGAGGCCGTGCGCCGGCTGTGCGACCAGGGCCTGCTCGACCACGAACGGTACGGTGCGATCTCGCTGACCGAGTCGGGCCGCGCGGCCGCCGTCGCGATGGTCCGCCGGCACCGGCTCATCGAGACTTTCCTGGTCCGCGAACTCGGCTACAGGTGGGACGAGGTGCACGACGAGGCCGAGGTGCTCGAACACGCGGTTTCCGAGCGGATGATCGCCGCACTCGACGCGAAACTCGGTTTCCCCGAACGGGATCCGCACGGGGACCCGATCCCCACCCCGGACGGCACGATCCCCACCCCACCGGCGCGCCCGTTGAGCTCGTTCGCCGCCGGGGAGTTCGGACGCGTCGCCCGCATCTCGGACAACGATCCGGCGATGCTGCGCTACTTCGACGACGTCGGGATCGCGCTCGACACCGAGATCCGGGTGATCGAGCGTCGCGACTTCGCCGGCACGGTCGCGGTGAGCATCGGCGGCGACCCGAACCGCACCGTCGACCTCGGCAACCCCGCCGCCGACGCCATCTGGCTCGTCTAGCTCACAGACTCGTCCAGTTCACAGGTTGGACGGCCGCACCACGAACACCGCGGACGCGCGCTTGCCCTTCTCCTGCAGCAGTGCCGCCGCGCGGCCCTGTGCGTCGATCGCCGCGTACACGCCCGGCATGCCGATCGGTTCGAGCCAGCGGCCGTTCGCGAGCAGCGCGGCCTCGGCGTCGCTGATCGTGCGGCACGCGAACGCGGTGCGGGCCGCGGCGTCGATGTCGAGGCTCAGCGCGGGATCGTCGGCGAGTTGTTCGAGGGTGCGCGCGTGCTCGAGCCCGAACGGGCCGACCTTCGTGCGGCGCAGCGCCGTCAGGTGCGCGCCGACCCCGAGCGCCGCACCGAGATCGCGGGCGAGCGCGCGGATGTAGGTGCCGGACGAGCAGTCCACCTCGACGTCGAGATCGACGAATCCCTGCTCGGGGAGGTCGCGCCGCGCGCACACGTCGAACCGCGACACCGTCACCG
>NZ_JADZGH010000207.1:2641-8005 GCF_015865005.1 Rhodococcus sp. CX | reverse complement strand
GTAGGCGCGCTTGCCGTCTACCTTGATCGCACTGACACTCGCCGGCACCTGCTCGATGTCGCCGGTCAACGCGGCGACCGCGGCGGCGATCTCCTCGTCGGTGACGCCGGATGCATCGGTGGTCGCGACCGTCTCGCCTTCCGCGTCGTCGGTGACGGTGCTCTGCCCGAGGCGGATCGTCGCGGTGTACGACTTGGTGGTCAACGACAGCAGGCCGAGCATCTTCGTGGCCCGTTCCACCCCGAGGACGAGCACGCCCGTCGCCATCGGGTCGAGGGTGCCCGCGTGCCCCACCTTGCGGGTGCCGAGCAGGCGCCGGCAGCGGGCCACGACGTCGTGACTCGTCATGCCCGGGTCCTTGTCGACGACGAGCAGACCGGCATTGGCCAGGGCGGGATTCTCGGTGGCAGACACGTGGCCCGATTCTGCCACCTCCGGTTCAGCGCACCGCGATGGCGGTGAGCACCAGTCCGTCGGCGACCAGCCAGCGGCCGTCGAACTTCGACACCGGCGCCCCGTCCCGGGTGTCGCCGGGCACGAGCAGCTGCGACCGGAACGACCCCGACGCGACCGCGCCCGCCGCGCTGTCGTCGCGGGTGAAGGTGATGTGGGCGTCTTCGAAGCCGAGCCACCGGCCGGTCAGCGGGAACCACGCCTTGTAGGTGGCTTCCTTCGCGCAGAACAGCACACGGTCCCAGTGCACGTCGTCGTCGGGGGCGGCGGCGAGCCAGTCGCGTTCCGGTTCGAGGCTCACCGCGGGCAGCACCCCGTCCGGGAGCACGTCGTGCGGTTCGGCGTCGATGCCCACCGACCGCACCTGCAGCGAGTACCCGAGCACGGCACCCCGGTAGCCCTCGCAGTGCGTGAGGCTGCCGACGACCCCGCGCGGCCACAGCGGTACGCCTCGCTCGCCCTTGAGGACCGGCGACGGATCGACACCGAGCCGTCGCATCGCCTGCCGCGCGCAGTGCCGTGCGCCGATGAACTCCCGGCGACGCTTCTCGACGGCCTTCGCGATGAGCGCCTCCTCCTGCGGGTGCGGCGCCAGACCCGGCGGGTCCTCGAACAGTTCGGCGGCGACGACGCCGTCCGGCAGGATCCGTCCGATCAGGGTCTCGGACGCGTCGGGGATGTTCCGGGTCGTCTCCGTCACCGCAGTCCCTTCGCTCGCTGTAGTTCCCGCGCTCGCTGTGCGCGCATCTTCTCCACTTCCGCTTCCATCTCGGGTGTCACCGTGAAGTGCCCGCCCCACTTGTTCAGAGTGCCCGGCGGATAGTCCGGGACCGGCAGGATCTGCCGCAGCACCTGATCGGGGAGGCCGCGTCGCTGCCATTCGCGCGGGTAGCCGACCGAGACCTCCTCGAACCGCACGCCGTCGTAGTAGGTGGTGCGCGGGATGTGCAGGTGGCCGTACACCGAACACAGCGCCCGGTAGCGCAGGTGCCAGTCCGCGGTGTCGGTGGTGCCGCACCACAGAGCGAACTCCGGGTAGAACAGCATCCGGGTCGGCTCGCGCACCAGCGGGAAATGATTGATCAGCACCGTCGGCAGCGCCGGATCCAGGGCGTCGAGCCGTTCCCGCGTCCGCTCCAGGCGCGCCTGGCACCAGGCGTCACGCGTCAGGTACGGGTCGGGGGCGAGCAGGAATTCGTCGGTCGCGACGACGTTGCGGTCCCGGGCCAGCGCGAGCCCCTCGGCCTTCGTCGTGGTTCCCTCGGGCAGGAACGAGTAGTCGTAGAGCAGGAACATCGGAACCAGCACCACCGGTCCCCCGTCGCCCTCCCACACCGGGAACGGGTCTTCGGGGGTGATCACGTCGAGTTCCCGGCACATGGTGACCAGATAGTCGTAGCGGGCGACGCCACGCATCTGCACGGAGTCCTTCGCCGTGGTCCACAGTTCGTGGTTGCCGGGCACCCAGACGACCTTCGCGAAGCGGCTGCGCAGCAGTTTCAGCGCCCACCGGATGTCGTCGCTCTTCTCGGCGACGTCCCCGGCGAGGATCAGCCAGTCGTCCGGCGATTCCGGGACGATGTCCTCGGTGACGGGCCGGTTGCCCTTGTGCCCGACATGGATGTCGCTGACCGCCCACAGCTTCGCCACCGGCTCTACCCCTCCGCTTCCGTCTGTTCGAGGGACCGCGCCTGCCGGTCCGCTCCCGTCACCATCCATCGTCCCGACAGCGTCCGCCAGACGACGGCCACCATCCGAAACACGATGAACACCGTAAGGCCGGTCCAGATTCCCGCCAGACCCCAGTCCCACACGAGTGAGCACCAGATGAGCGGCAGGAACCCGAGAAGCGCGGACGCCAGCGTCGCGGTCCGCAGGAACGCGGCGTCGCCGGCGCCGAGCAGCACTCCGTCGAGCGCGAACACCACACCCGCCGCGGGCATGATCGCCACGAAGAACCACCACGCGACACCGATCTGATCGAGTACCGCGTCGTCGCCGGTGAACAGACCGGGGATCACCTCGCTGCCGAGCAGGAACAGCAGCGCGAGCACCGCCGCGAAGACCGTCGACCAGGCCGTGATCCGCCACGCCAGGCGATGGGCGCCGCCCCGGTCCGCGGATCCGAGCGCCGCCCCGACCAGCGCCTGCGCGGCGATCGCGAGCGAATCGAGCGTCAGCGCCACGAAATTCCACAGTTGCAACACCACCTGGTGCGCGGCGACCGCGGCGGCTCCGAAACGCGCGGTGACCGCGGCGGCCGACAGGAAGCACGCCTGGAAGGCGAGGCTGCGGGCGACGAGGTCGCGTCCGAGCCGCAGTTGCGCGCCGATGATCGTTCGCCGAGGTTTCAGCGGCACTCCCGCGCGTAGCAGCGCCCGCAGGAACAGTGCCGCGGACACCGCCTGTCCGGCCACGTTGGCGACGGCCGAGCCGGCCAGTTCCCATCGGGGCGCACCGAGCAGGCCGTGGACGAGCAGCGGGCACAGCACCGCCGACAAGGCCAGCCCGACGACGACATAGCGCAGCGGCCGCGCGGTGTCCTGGACGCCGCGCATCCACCCGTTCCCGGCAAGGGTGACGAGGATCAGCGGGGCCCCGAACAGGGCGATGCGCAGCCACGTCACGGCCGATCCGGCGATGTCGCCGTCCCCGGCGATCAGGCCGGCGACCGGACCGGCGAGCACCTGCCCGACGACCAGCACGACGGCGCCGACACCGAGCGCCAGCCAGGTCGCCTGCACGCCCTCGCCGACGGCGTCGGTGTGCCGGTCGGCACCGTGGAACCGGGCAGCCCGGGACGTGGTTCCGTACGACAGGAACGTCAACTGGGTGCTGACCTGCGCGAGGATCAGCCCGCCCACGGCCAGCCCGGCCAGGGCCAGTGCCCCGAGGCGGCCGACGACGGCGATGTCGAACAGCAGGTACAGCGGTTCGGCGGCGAGTACCCCCAGCGCGGGCAGAGCGAGCCCGAGGATCCGTTTCGCCGAAACCTCGGACACGACGCGATCAGCCGAGGGCGTCACGCAGTTCCGCCACGATCTCGGTGCGATCGCCGTGAGCGGTGTAGCCGGCGGCGGCGCGGTGTCCCCCACCCCCGAGCCGCGCAGCGACGAGCGAGACGTCGATCCCGTCCTTCGAGCGCAGCGACACCGTCCACACCCCGGAACCGACCTCCTTGAAGACGGCGGCGACCTCGGCCTCGGCGGTGGTCCGCACGATGTCGATGACGCTTTCGATCTCCTCGGAACGCAGGTGCGCGGAATCCGCGCGCATCACGGTCGCGTGGACGAGACCCCGACCGCCGGCGGCCTCCGGGACGAGCGTCGCGGTCGCGAGCACCGCCGACAGCATCGGCAGCCATCCGAACGGATGGGTGTCGAGCAGCTGCCGGGTGATGCGGGCGCCGTCGATGCCGGTCGAGAGGAGCCGTTCGGCCAGCAGGTGCGAGCTCGCCCGGCCCCACCGGAACGATCCCGTGTCGGTGACGAGCCCGGCGAACAGGCAGTGCGCGAGATCCGCGTCGATCTCGACGCCCCACACGTCGAAGAGGTCGGCGAGGACCGCAGCGGTCGCTTCGGCGTCCGGTTCGATGAGGTCGTGGGTGCCGAACCTGGTGTTCGACCGGTGGTGGTCGATGACGAGCGTGCGCGTGGAGCCGTGCAGCCGCGGCGCGAGCCGCCCGAGACGCCCTGCCGTGCCGCAGTCCACGGTGACGAGCAGGTCGACGGTCTCCCGCACTTCCGCGGCGGGCGTCACCAGGTGCAGACCCGGCAGCTCCCGCATCGAGCCGGGCACGTCGTCGGGCGATCCGAACGCGACCTGTACGGGCACGCCGCGGCGTTCGAACGCCAGCCCCAGCGCGAGGCCGCTACCGAGGGTGTCCGCATCGGGCTGGACGTGGCACAGCACCGTCACGGACGTCGCCGCGTCCAGCAGCTCGACGGCACCGCCGAGATCCACGGCGGTCGAGGACGGGATGCTGTCGGGCGAGGTGATGTCGGACATGACGGTTCTATTCGTCGCCGGCGGCGTCTCGCTCACGCGGTTCCTTGTACGGATCGGCCTCGCCGGCGGGCGATGCACCTTCGCGGGCCTTGGCGACCGCCTCGTCGGCGGCGCGGGCGCGGGCCAGCAGCTCCTCCATGTGGCGGGCGGTGTCCGGCACCGTGTCGGTCACGAACGTGAGGGTGGGTGTGAAACGCACGCCGGTCCCGGCGCCGACCTTGGTCCGGAGCACTCCCTTGGCCTTCTCGAGGCCGGCGGCAGCCGCGGCGAGATCGGGCTCGGAGTCGAGGTCCGCTCCGCGCACGGTGTAGTACACGGTGGCGTCGTGCAGGTCGGCAGTCACCTTCGCATCGGTGATCGTGACGAACGCGAGCCGCGGATCCTTGATCTCGTGATCGATCGCGGTGGCCACGATGGTGGCGATGCGCTTGGCGAGACGACGGGCCCGTGCTGGATCGGCCATGTCAGTCGCTTCCTCTCCTCGCCGCGGTGCGGCTGTTGTGTCCGCCGCGGTGCGGCTGTCGTGTTCCGCCGCGGTGCGGCTGTCGTGTTCAGCCGCGGGCGGCTGTGTCGTTGTGGCGTCCGGTCAGTCTTCCGGACCGAAAATTCTTCGGCGGGCTGCGAGCAACTGCAACTCGGGGCGGGCCGCGACGAGGCGTTCGCACCGGTCGAGGATGTCGGTGACGTGCCCGACGTCGGGACCTGCCGATGCCACCCCCAGCAGGGCGCGGCGGTGCAGGTCCTGATGCCCGGCTTCGGTGGCCGAGACCCCGAACCGGCGCAGTTCCGCGAGGACCGGCCGGATCATCGACCGCTTGCTTTTGAGGGAGTGCACGTCACCGAGCAGCACATCCAGTTCGAGTGCGCCTACGAACACCGGACCTCCTGTCTGGACTCCCGGCA
>NZ_JADZGH010000207.1:0-2535 GCF_015865005.1 Rhodococcus sp. CX | reverse complement strand
CGGGGCGGCGGACGATTGCTCGCCCGCCGCCCCGACGGCGGTGCCGTCAGTTGTCACCCGACGGCGGTGCCGTCAGCTGTCACCCGACGGCAGTGCCGTCAGTCGCGCGGCTTCTCGCGCAGCTCGTAGGCCTCGATCACGTCGCCGACCTTGATGTCGGAGTAGGTGATCGTCATACCGCACTCGTAGCCCTCGCGGACCTCGGTGACGTCGTCCTTCTCGCGGCGCAGCGACGAGATGGTGACGGTCTCGGCGACGACGTTGTTGTCGCGGAGCAACCGTGCCTTCGCGTTGCGCTTGACGATGCCGGACTGCACGAGGCAACCCGCGATGTTGCCGACCTTCGAGGACTTGAAGATGGCGCGGATCTCGGCGCGGCCGAGCTCGACCTCTTCGTAGATCGGCTTGAGCATGCCCTTGAGGGCCTTCTCCACCTCGTCGATCGCCTGGTAGATGATCGAGTAGTAGCGGATGTCGACGCCCTCGCGGTTCGCCAGCTCCGTCGCCTTGCCTTCGGCACGGACGTTGAAGCCGATGATCACCGCGTTGGAGGCAGCAGCCAGGTTGACGTTGGTCTCGGTGACACCACCGACACCGCGGTCGATGACCCGCAGGCGCACCTCGTCGTCGATCTCGATCCCCATGAGCGCTTCTTCGAGGGCCTCGACGGTACCCGAGTTGTCGCCCTTGAGGATGAGGTTGAGCTCGTTGTGCTCCTTGAGCGCGGCATCCAGATCCTCGAGGGAGATCCGCTTGCGGCTCTTCGCGGCCAGCGCGTTGCGCTTGCGCGCATTGCGGCGGTCGGCGATCTGCCGGGCGATGCGGTCCTCTTCGACGACGACGAGGTTGTCGCCGGCGCCGGGCACCGACGTGAAGCCGATGACCTGGACCGGACGCGAAGGCAGAGCCTCCAGGACGTCCTCGCCGTGCTCGTCGACCATGCGGCGCACGCGGCCGTACGCGTCGCCGGCGACGATGGAGTCGCCGACCCGCAGGGTGCCGCGCTGGACCAGCACGGTGGCGACCGGGCCGCGACCACGGTCGAGGTGAGCCTCGATCGCGACGCCCTGGGCCTCCATGTCCGGGTTGGCCCGCAGGTCGAGGGCCGCATCGGCAGTGAGCAGCACGGCCTCGAGCAGTTGGTCGATGTTCAGGCCCTGCTTCGCGGAGATGTCGACGAACATGGTGTCGCCGCCGTACTCCTCGGTGACCAGGCCGTACTCGGTGAGCTGCTGGCGGATCTTCTGAGGGTTCGCACCCTCCTTGTCGATCTTGTTGACCGCGACCACGATCGGCACGTCGGCCGCCTGGGCGTGGTTGATCGCCTCGACCGTCTGCGGCATGACACCGTCGTCGGCGGCGACCACGAGGATCGCGATGTCCGTCGACTTCGCACCGCGGGCACGCATGGCGGTGAACGCCTCGTGACCCGGGGTGTCGATGAAGGTGATGAGCCGGTCTTCGCCGTTGAGGTGCGTGAGCACCTGGTAGGCGCCGATGTGCTGGGTGATGCCACCGGCCTCGGCCTCACGGACGTTGGCCTTGCGGATCGTGTCGAGCAGTCGGGTCTTACCGTGGTCGACGTGACCCATGACGGTCACCACCGGCGGACGCTGCTGCAGGTCCTCTTCGCCGCCCTCGTCCTCGCCGTACTGGATGTCGAACGATTCGAGCAGCTCGCGGTCCTCGTCCTCGGGGCTGACGACCTGGACGACGTAGTTCATCTCCGAGCCGAGCAGCTCGAGGGTCTCGTCGTTCACCGACTGAGTGGCGGTGACCATCTCGCCGAGGTTGAACAGCGCCTGGACCAGTGCCGACGGGTTCGCGTCGATCTTCTCCGCGAAGTCGGACAGCGACGCGCCGCGGGCGAGCCGGATGGTCTCGCCGTTGCCGCGGGGCAGCCGGACACCGCCGACTGCCGGTGCCTGCATCGAGTCGTATTCCTGCCGCTTCTGCCGCTTCGACTTACGGCCGCGACGCGGAGCACCACCGGGACGGCCGAACGCACCGGCCGTGCCGCCGCGCCCACCGCGACCGGCACCGCCACCGCCGCCACCGGGACGACCCCGGAAGCCACCGGCTGCTCCGGCACCTGCACCGGCACCGGCACCTGCGCCGCCACCGGCTCCACCGCCGCGGTAGCCGCCGCCACCGCCGCCCGGACGACCACCCGGTGCGCCGGGACGACCCGGACGACCGGTCGCGGCCGGACGTGCCGCACGCTGCGGCATCGCACCCGGGTTCGGGCGCGGGGGCATCGAGCCCGGAGACGGACGCGGTCCGCCCTGGCCGGGAGCCGGACGAGGTCCGCCGGGACCGGCGGCCGGGCGCGGAGCGGCCTGGCCGGGAGTGGGACGGGGCCCACCCGGACCGCCCGCGGGACGACCCTGGCCGGGCGTCGGACGGGGACCGCCCTGACCCGGGCGAGGGGCGCCGGGACGCGGTGCCGGACGCTCCGCGGGAGCCGACGAGTAGGGATTGTTGCCGACACGTGGCGGCTTCGGGCCGGGACGCGGTCCGCCGGGCTTGGGACCG
>NZ_JADZGH010000206.1:105393-111471 GCF_015865005.1 Rhodococcus sp. CX | reverse complement strand
GCCGCGGTGCTGCTCGACGCGCTGCCCCCGGGCCTGTTCGCGACGCGGACGGCGCCGGTACCGATCCCCACCGCCGAGTTCACGGCCCACCTGGCGCCTGCCGCCCACGATCCGGACGGCGACTGGTTCCACCTGCGCCAGCACACGACGTGGGCGAGCGCGGATCTGTGCGTCGACGACACCGAACTGCGCAGGCCCACCGGCGAACTCGTCGCCCAGGGCCGGCAGTTGCGTCGCATCATGGGTGGTTGAGCCGCGCGAGGCGCTCCCCCGCCGCACGCAGCGCCGCCCTCAACGAGGACGGGGCGAGCACCTCGACGCCGCCGCCGAGGGCGAGGAACTGGTCGACGGCGACGTCCTCCCCCTCGAGCATCAGATCGACGCGCACCCAGCCTTCGGCATCGGGTTCGCCCGGTTCGACGTCCGCGGCACCTGCTCCCACGATCTTCGGGAGCCGGTGCCAGGACGTCGGCGACAGCCGGACGCTGCACGCGAAAGTTCTCATCTCGCGGTCGAATTCGAGGGTCGATGTGGTCCACCACGCAGCCAGGTCGAAATCGTCGGGCCTGCGGGCCGGTTCCTCGAGAGCATCGGCTGCGGTGATGCGACCGACCCGATAGCTGACGATGCGGCGGGAATGCGCGGCGACGAGATACCAGATGCCGGCCTTGGCGACCAGGCCGAGAGGATCGAGGGTGCGGGTCACCTCGGCGCCGCCCCGGCGGTAGCGGATGCGCAGTCGTCGGCCCTCGAGAACGGCGGTCGCGACGATCGGAAGATGCTCGTTCCCACCCGGTTCGGTGAACCAGCCGGGTGCGTCGACGTGCACGCGGTCGCGCCGGACCTGCGCGGCGGTGCGCAACGGCAGGGGCATCGACCCGAGGAGTTTCGTTCGGGCGGCATCGACCTCGACACCGAGCTCGGCGGCGAGCGCCGGCACACCCAGCAGCATCAGGGCGGCGCTCTCGGGCCGGGTCAGCCCGCTGAGCCGCGACTGCCAGCCGTCGAGCAGCCGGATGCCACCGCCGGGCCCGCTCTGGGTCCACACCGGCACCCCCGCGGCGGACAGCGCGCCGACGTCGCGATACACGGTACGGACCGAGACGCCCAGTTCGTCCGCGAGATGCTGGGCGGTGACGCCGGGACTGCCCTGCAGGCGCAGCATCATCTCCAGTAGGCGGGCCGATCGCACAAGATCGACACTAGACGAAATCCCTGACACAAGATGTCAGTGATGTGGGTGCACAGTGGTCGCATGGCAACTTGGGAACAGTTCCGTACCGAAGCACCGGATCTCGCGGACGCGATCGCCGCGCGCTGGGCCGCCCACAAGCACCACGTGCTGGCCACACTGCGCCGCGACGGCTCCCCGCGTGTCAGCGGCACCGAGGTCGAGATCGTCGACGGCCGGCTCGTGATCGGATCGATGTACGGCGCGGTGAAGGCCCGCGACCTGCAGCGGGACGGTCGGTACGCCCTGCATTCCAATCCCGGCCACCACGACATGGTGGGAGGCGACGCGAAGGTCGCGGGGCGGGCGCGCGAACTGCACGGCGCCACGAAGGACGCGATCCTCGCGGCGTATCCGTCGGAGGTGCCGGAGGGCCCGATGCACCTGTTCGAGCTCGACCTCGACGAGGCCGTGCTCGTCACCGTCGACGAGAAGTTGCACGTCGACGTGTGGCGTCCCGGCGCCGGAGTGGTCCGTCACGATCGGTGAAAATCGGGCGAAACGCCCAATTCACCTGAAGGGCACGGTCGTTGACGAGGATACTTCGGTGAGTCTTACCTTGGTCGGCGCGTAGCATTCGACTCGATCGCCGGTGCGATCGAACTGCGCTCGACACGGAGGAACACATGAGAACTACACCGTCGCGACACCGATGGACCCGCAGCGCCCTGGCAGCCGGGGCGCTGGGCGTTGCTGCACTGCTGACGTTGTCGGCATGCAGCAACGACACGTCCGGCGGAAATTCCGAAGACGCGAACGCGATCACGGTCTACAACGCGCAGCACGAATCGCTCACCCAGGAATGGGTGGACGAATTCACCGCGGAAACCGGCATCACCGTCAATCTCCGCAACGGCGGCGACACCGAGATGGCCAACCAGTTGATCGCCGAGGGCGACCGCTCCCCGGCGGATGTGTTCCTCACCGAGAACTCGCCGGCCATGGCCGCCGTCGAGAACGCCGGCCTGTTCGCCGACGTCGCCCCCGACACGCTCGCCCAGGTTCCCGAGCAGTACCGCCCGTCCACCGGCAAGTGGACCGGCATCGCCGCTCGCTCGACGGTGTTCGTCTACAACACCGAGGCCCTCACCCCCGACCGACTGCCGAAGTCCCTGCTCGATCTGCAGAACCCCGAGTGGAAGGGCCGGTGGGCGGCGTCGCCGTCGGGTGCCGACTTCCAGGCCATCGTCGCCGCGCTGCTCGAGCTGCGCGGGGAGGACGCGACGCGCGCGTGGCTCGACGCCATGAAGGCCGGCTCCGTGCCCTACAAGGGCAACACCGCGGTACTCAAGGCCGTGAATGCCGGAGAGATCGACGGCGGCGTCATCTACCACTACTACTGGTTCGGCGACCAGGCCAAGGGCGGGGAGAACAGCAGCAACACCCAGCTCCACTACTTCCGCAACGAGGACCCGGGCGCATTCGTCAGCGTGTCCGGCGGCGGCGTGCTCGCCGCGAGCACACATCAGCAGCAGGCGCAGGCGTTCCTGAAGTTCATCACCGGGAAGAAGGGGCAGGAGATCCTGCAGACCGGGACCTCGTTCGAATACCCGGTGGGCAGCGACGTCGCCGCCAACCCCGCGCTCGTGCCGCTCGTCGAACTTCAGGCGCCCCCGGTCGACCCGTCGACGCTCGACAGTGCGAAGGTCACGCAGATGATGACCGATGCCGGCCTGATCTGAGCCGCTCCGCATGACCGTCACATCCACGCTCGTCCGGATCCCGGCGGGCGGCACCACCCGATCACGTCCACCCCTCGCCGTGGCAATCCCCGCGGCACTGATGGTCGTGGCCTCGCTGATCCCGCTCGGATTCGTCGTCACCGGTGTCGTCGAATCCGGGTGGGACAGCATCCGGACCCTCGTCTTCCGGCCCCGTGTCGGCGAGCTGCTCGTCGACACCGGCCTCCTGGTGCTGATCACCGTGCCGCTGTGCGCCGTGATCGGGGTCGCCGCCGCCTGGTTGGTTGCCCGCACGACCCTCGTGGGTGCCCGCTGGTGGGCGCCCATCCTCGTGGCGCCGCTGGCGATCCCCGCGTTCGTCGACAGCTATGCGTGGGTCACCGTCGTTCCGTCGCTGCACGGGCTGTTCGCCGGTGTCCTGATCACCACGCTGGCGTACTTCCCGCTCGTATACCTCCCGGTGCTCGCCACGCTGCGCCGCCTCGACGCCGAGATCGAGGAGTCGGCGCGGGCATTGGGCTGTGGACCGTGGGCGGTCTTCGTCCGGGTGGTGCTGCCGCAGCTGCGGCTCGCGATTCTCGGCGGGTCGCTGTTGGTGGCGCTGCATCTGCTCGCCGAGTTCGGTGCGTTCTCGATGATCCGGTTCGACACCTTCACCACCGCGATCTACGAACAGTTCCAGGCGACGTTCGACGGCACGGCCGGCACGATGCTCGCCGGGGTGCTGGTGCTGTGTTGCCTGGCGGTGCTGGTGCTCGAAGCGCTCGCGCGGGGACGGGCGCGGTACGCGCGACTCGGCTCCGGCACCGGCCGCACCGCGACCCCCACGCCGCTGGGTGGACACAGTTCCCTGCCCTCGCGTGTCTCACCGCGCTGCTCGCCGCCGCGATCGGTGTGCCGCTGTACGTGATCGTGCGGTGGCTGGTACGCGGCGGCGCCACGGTGTGGGACGGCGCCGAGTTGCAGCGCGCCCTGCTGCAGACGCTCGGCTACGGGGTGGTGGCCGCGGTCGCGACGACGGTGCTGGCCTTCCCGGTCGCATGGATCGCGGTGCGGTTCCCCGGCCGGTTCGCGAAGGTCGCGGAAGGCTGCAACTACGTCACGAGCTCGCTGCCCGGGATCGTGGTGGCGCTCGCCCTGATCACCGTCGGCCTGACGTATCTGCCCGGGCTGTATCAGACGACGACGATGGTGATCGTCGCCTACGTGCTGATGTTCGTGCCCCGGGCACTGGTGAACGTGCGCGCCGGGCTGGCCCAGGCACCCGTCGAGCTCGAGGAAGCCGCCCGGTCCCTCGGTGTCCGTCCCGTCTCCGCGTTCCGGCGGGTCACCCTCCGGCTCACCGCCCCCGCGGTCGCTGCGGGGATGGCACTGGTGTTCATCGCGGTCTCCACCGAACTGACCGCGACGCTGATGCTCTCCCCCACCGGGACCGCGACGCTCGCGACCCGGTTCTGGTCGGCGAGCAGCGAACTCGACTATGCAGGGGCCGCGCCCTACGCGGCGATCATGGTGATCGTGTCGCTGCCGGTCACCTATCTGTTGTTCCGGCAATCACAGAAAGCTGCAGGGATATGAGCGGTCTCGTCGTCGACGCGGTACGCAAGTCGTTCGGCGCGGTCGAAGTGCTGCACGGCGTGGACCTCACCGTCGCAGCGGGAAGCACCACGGCCGTCGTCGGATCGTCCGGATGCGGAAAGACGACCCTGCTGCGAATCATCGCCGGATTCGAACATCCCGGCGGCGGCAGCGTCCGCGTCGGCGGGACGGTCGTGGTCGACGGCACCCGGTTCGTGCCCGCGCACCGGCGCGACATCGGATACGTCGCGCAGGACGGCGCGTTGTTCCCCCACCTGACCGTGGGACGCAACATCCTGTTCGGTTTGCCGTGGCGCGAGCGCCGTTCGCGGGATCGGGTGCGGGAACTGATGGAAATCGTGTCGCTGGACCCCGATTTCGCGGACCGGCGGCCCGACGAACTGTCCGGCGGGCAGCAGCAACGTGTGGCTCTGGCCCGCGCACTGGCCCGACGGCCGAAGCTGATGTTGCTCGACGAACCGTTCACCGCGCTCGACGCCTCGCTGCGCGCCGGCATGCGCCGGTCGGTCGCGAAGTTGCTCCGCGAGACCGGGGTGACGACGGTCCTGGTCACCCACGATCAGGAGGAGGCGCTGTCGTTCGCCGATCAGGTCGCGGTGATGAAGCAGGGACGGCTCACCCAGGTGGGGGCACCGCAGGACGTGTACACCCGGCCGACGGACCTGTTCACCGCGAACTTCCTCGGGGACGTGGTGATCCTGCCCGGCCGGATCAGCACGGCGGGCATCGCGGACTGCCCGCTCGGCGCGGTGCCGGTGCCTGCGGACGCGCCCGGGGGCGAGGTTCGGGTCCTGCTGCGTCCCGAGCAGATCGTGGCGACCCCCGCGAACGGCAGCGCCAACGCGGTCGTGCTGGAACGCGAGTTCCTGGGCCACGATTCGATGCTGCAGATCCGGTTGACACCGACACCGGACATCCGGTCCCGCTACGCCTCGGAGGCCCCGCACGGCGTGCTCGCGGTGCGTCAGACCAGTGTCATCGCTCCCGACATCGGCGCGCACGTGAGCCTGCACGTTCTCGGGGAAGCGGTGGTGTTGCCCCGGTAGCCCCACCCTCGTGCGTGGTTTCGGTAGCGGCCGCTACCGAAACCACGCACGGGTCAGGGGATCACGGGGGCTGCGGCGCCGACGAACGCCACCATCTCGTAGCCACCCGGATTCGTCTGGATCGGGATCTGCTTCCAGTTGTTGGTCACCCACACGTTGCCCGCCTGATCGATCGCGACGGCGGTATTGCGGGTCAGTCCGTCGAACCCGTAGCCGGTTCCGTCCGGCGAAATGGGCGCGCCGGTGGTCGTGCCCGGACGGCACGCCACGACCCGCACACCGCAGAACTGCGACACCGCCTGCCCGCCGAAGTTCGCGACCCACACGTTGTCGTTGCCGTCGACGGCGATGCCCCACGGGATGCGCAGGCCACCACCGGACAGCGGCGTCGGGGTCAGCAGTTCGCCGCGCGCCCCGATCCGGGTCAGCGTCCCGTCCAGATCCACAGGCCCTTCCGGGGTCGGGCACGGGAGACCGATCGTGCGGGAGTTCGAGACCCAGGCGGTCCCGGCACTGTCGG
>NZ_JADZGH010000206.1:103041-105141 GCF_015865005.1 Rhodococcus sp. CX | reverse complement strand
CGTGCCGCCGGTGCCCTCGGCGAGACCGAACGGTTTGACGATCCCGAGATCGATGAGCTGCCGCGCCGACCCGGGATCCCCTCCGGGGTAGACGGTCACACTGTCGTTGCCGCAGTTGGCGAACCACACGTCGCCGCTGCCGTGGACGATGGTGCCCTGCGGCCAACTGATTCCGCCCTGCGTGAAACCTTCGTCGGGCGAGAGCGCGACGCCGTCGGACGAGAACAGCGACACGCTGTTGTGCGGCGGCTGATCCTGTTCGGGACAGTCCGGAACAGGCGCTGCGAAGCCGAAGTTCGCGACCCACACGTTCCCGTCGTCGTCGATGTCGATGCCGAACCCGGCACCGCTGAGCCCACCGCCGGTGTAGGGCGAACCCGGGAAGTTCTGCCCCGTCGGGGTCAGCCTGATCAGGTTGTTCGCCCCGCACACCGGGGTCTGCGCGCTGGGCGCGTACTGGTAGTTGTTGGTCACCCAGATGTTGCCGTCGTCGTCGACTGCGATGTTGCCGGGACCGTCGATGGAATGTCCGTCCCCGACGAACCGCAGCGCGAGCGTCCATGCGCTCGGTGGCAGCACTCGATCCGGTTGGTACGGAGCAGGTCCCGCCTTCGACAGCGCGAACAGCGCCGGTACGTTCTGCCACGGGTGTCGGGCGGTGTTCACCATCGCCTGCCAGGTGTCGGCGGCCGCTCCCCGCCCGGGCTCACCAGCCAGATTCAGCAATTGATCGCACACCACGGGGACCGCAACGCAATTGGCGATCATGTCGGCGAGAGATCCGAAGGTGCCCAGGGTTTCGGTGTCCGGGCCGTTGGGCGAGGTCGCGAGCACGGCACCGACCTCCCCGCTGACGGGATCGACGAGATTGCGCGCCATACCCGCGGCGTTCGGCAGGCCCGGCGCACCACCGTCGATCCGCCCGCCGTCCGTGAACCGGGCGAGCGCGAACCCGGTGGCCACCGTCGTCCTCTCGTTGATCACGACGTCGCCGGGGAGCACGCCCGCCCCGAGCACGCTCGCCAGCGTCACGCGGCGATCCCCCGGGTTCGTGGCGACCGCGTACACCACCGGCGTGCCCGCAGGCGCGGTGTAGTCGATCGTGAAGGCGCCGTCCGGACCGGACCGCGCGGTGCCGAGGGGTGCGGGAACGCCCGAGGCGAACAGGGTGACGTCGTAGCCGGCGAGCGGCGCGCCTGCCGTGAGCACCCGCCCGCGCAGCGTGCCGCCGTCGGCGGAGGCGGGGGTCGCCGCCGCCACCACGGACCAGAGGGCAGCCACGACCACCGTGACGAGGATTGCGCACTGACGCCTGAAACCACTCGAACCGCTCATGGGAAAGTTCCTGTCGGGGTGTCTGAGTGGTGCAATCGTGACACAGCCGACATCGCTTGCGTGCAGAATTCGGCGCCCTCTGCTCGCGATCGGCGGCACCGAGATTCTGTTCGCCCGACCCCACGAACCCCTCACCAGGGGCGCCGGGGCATACTGGGGACCTTGTGCCCTGAGCGAGGAGGAGTACCGGTGAGCGACGACCTGTCCGCCTACCGCCACGAGTTCGCCCGCATCGAGAAGAAGGTCGCCGGTGAATTCCGTGCCGGTCGCCGCCAGTGGGTGCTCTCCGGATGCGTGACGGTCCTGGTCGTCGCACTGTTGCTGCCCACGACCGAGAGTGCAGCGTCGTGGACCGTGCTCGCCGGTTGGTTCGGTGCGGACGCGCCCGTGACGGTTCCGATGCGTCTGTTCGTGACCCTGGCGACCGTGTTCGGGGTCGGGATCTCGACCGCTGCGCTGTGCCTGCGCCGGTGGCGCCTGGCCGTGCCGGCAATGCTCGGCTCGGGCCTGTCCTCGTTGTTCGGTCTGTTCGGATACTGGTCGCAGAACGGGATGGAAACGTCTGCGCCGCATTCGCCGTCGTTCGGGATGGTGCTCGCCTGGCTCGCGATGGTCGCGCTCACCTCACAGTGGCTGCCCGTCGTGCTGAGCAAGTCGCCCACCGATACCGGGCCGCGCCCGGCGGTCCTGTTCGCGCAGCGATAGATTCGGGTCAGGCTCGCCGCAGCAGGTAGGTGTCCATCACCCAGCCACGTGCGGCCTTCG
>NZ_JADZGH010000206.1:88994-103031 GCF_015865005.1 Rhodococcus sp. CX | reverse complement strand
TGCCCGAGGACTTCGGACAGACGTCCGGCGACGAGTTCCTCGTCGGACGTACCGAGGTTCGCGCCCCACCAGATGTCCCATTCCCCGGGCAGTTCCGTGCACGATAGATCGCCGTCGAGCATCACGACGAGGTTGTCGCCGCCCGCCGCGACCTCACGTGAAAGGCGGCGGCCGGTCGTGATCGTGACCGGACCGCCGATCCTGTTGAGCACCAATCGATGCCGCGCGGCGAGCATCTGCACGCTGCTGACGCCGGGGATCACGTCGTAATCGAAGTCTACGACACCGCGGTCGCGGATCCGTTCGATCACGCGAATCGTGCTGTCGTACAGGCTCGGATCGCCCCAGACGAGGAACCCGGCCGTCTCGCCGTCGCGTACCTGTTCGCGGAGTACCGTCTCGTAGACCTGCGCGCGGGCGGCATGCCAATCCCGCACCTCGTCGCCGTACCGTTCCGGTGCCCGATCACGGGGCGGGTCCGGGACGACGACGATCCGGTGGTCGCCGGTGATGTGACGTCGGCAGATCTCCTCGCGCACCGACACCAGATCGTCCACGCCGCGCTGCTTGTCCGCGACGAGGAACACGTCCACCTCGTTGAGCGCGTGCACGGCCGCGACCGTCAGATCGTCCGGTCCGCCGGGTCCGATCCCGATGAGGCGCACTCTCATCCGCGGTCCTCGAGGTCACCCTCGACGTCGAGGTAGGCCTGTTGCAGCGCCTGCATCGTCGACGGGTCCGGCTCGGCCCACAGCCCGCGATCGGCCGCCTCGGTGAGGCGTTCGACGATGCCCCGCAACGCCCACGGGTTCGCCTCGCGCAGGAACTGCTGATTCTCCGGGTCGAGGGCGTAGGTCTGCGCCAGGGTCTCGTACATCCAGTCGGCGACGACGCCGGCGGTCGCGTCGTATCCGTAGAGGTAGTCGACGGTCGCTGCCAGTTCGAACGCGCCCTTGTAGCCGTGCCGGCGCATCGCCGCGAGCCACCGCGGATTGACCACGCGCGCCCGGAACACCCGCGCGGTCTCCTCCGACAGCGACCGGGTGCGCACGGCGTCCGGCGTCGTCGAATCACCGATGTACGCCTTGGGGTCGCTGCCGGTCAGCGCACGCACGGTCGCGACCATGCCGCCGTGGTACTGGAAGTAGTCGTCCGAGTCGGCGATGTCGTGTTCGCGAGTGTCGGTGTTCTTCGCCGCGACCGCGATGCGCCGGTAGTTGGCGCGCATGTCCCCGGCGGCGGGCTCGCCGTGCACGTTGCGGCCGTACGCGAATCCACCCCACGCGGTGTACACCTCGGCGAGGTCCTCGTCGGTACGCCAGTTGCCGGAGTCGACGAGCTGCAGGATGCCCGCGCCGTAGGACCCGGGTTTCGACCCGAAGATCCGCCGCACCGCCCGCTCCGGATCACCGTGCTCCGCCTCGTCCCGTTTGGCGTGGGCGCGAACATAGTTCAGGTCGTCGGGCTCGTCGAGTGCCGCGACCATGCGGATCGCGTCGTCGAGCATCCCGATCACGTGTGGGAACGCGTCGCGGAAGAACCCGGAGATGCGGACGGTGACGTCGATGCGGGGACGGCCGAGTTCCTCGAGCGAAATCACGGTCAACTCGCGAACGCGGCGGGATTCGGCGTCCCATTCCGGCCGGACACCGATCAGCGCCAGGACTTCGGCGATGTCGTCGCCGGAGGTGCGCATCGCGGAGGTCCCCCACACCGACAGTCCCACCGACCGCGGGTAGCTCCCGGTATCCGCGAGATAGCGTTCGACCAGGGCGTTCGCGAGTGCGACGCCGGTGTCGTAGGCGAGGCGGCTCGGCACGGCCTTCGGGTCGACGGTGTAGAAATTGCGTCCCGTCGGCAGCACGTTCACCAAACCGCGCAGCGGTGAGCCGGACGGCCCGGCGGGGACATAGCCGCCGTCGAGAGCGTGGAGTACGGCGTCGAGTTCGCCGGTCGTCTGCGCGAGCCGCGGCACGACCTGCTCGGCGGCGAAGGCGAGCACCCGAGCGACCTCGTCATCGGTGTGCCCGAGCACGGATTCGACGGTGGACGAGGCGGTTTCGGGTACCCACCTGCCATCGTCCATCGCCTGGACGAGCGTCCGGGCCTGCGATTCGACGGCGTCGACCTCGGTCAGCGGCGCATCGGGCTTCAGACCCAGCGCAGCGCGCAGACCCGGCACGGCGTGCGATTTGCCACCCCACACCTGGGCGGCCCGCAGGATGGACAGCACCAGATTCACCCGCGCCTCGCCCACGGGGGCACCACCGAGCACGTGCAGTCCGTCGCGGATCTGCGCGTCCTTGACCTCGCACAGCCATCCGTCGACGTGCAGCAGGAAGTCGTCGAACTCGGCGTCGTGCGGCCGGCCGTCCAGGCCGAGATCGTGGTCGAGTTTCGCGGCCTGGATCAGCGTCCAGATCTGGGCGCGGATCGCCGGGAGTTTCGCCGGATCCATCGCCGCGATGTTCGAGTACTCGTCGAGCAGTTGCTCCAGACGTGCGATGTCGCCGTAGGATTCGGCGCGTGCCATGGGCGGGATCAGATGGTCGACGATCGTCGCGTGCGCGCGTCTCTTGGCTTGCGCGCCCTCACCGGGGTCGTTGACGAGGAACGGGTAGATCAGCGGCAGGTTCCCGATCGCGGCATCGGTCGCGCACGCCGCCGACAGCCCCGCGTTCTTTCCGGGCAGCCACTCCATCGAACCGTGCTTGCCGAGGTGCACGACCGCGTCGGCCTCGAATCCGCGCTCCACCCAACGGTATGCGGCCAGGTAGTGGTGGGAGGGCGCCATGTCCGGATCGTGGTAGATCGCGACCGGGTTCTCCCCGAATCCGCGGGGCGGCTGGATCATCAGCACCACGTTGCCGGCCTGCAGGGTCGCGAGGACGATGGCCTTGTCGTCGCCTTCGCCGTCGACGAACAACGACCCGGGTGCCTCACCCCACGCCTCGGTCATCGCGTCGGTCAGCTCCGCGGGCAGGTCCTTCGTCCACTCGCGATACCGCTCGGCGGTGACGCGCACCGGGTTACCGGACAGCTGGTCGGCCGTGAGCCACTCCTCGTCCTGACCACCGGCGTCGATGAGCGCGTGGATCAGGGCATTTCCGGCTTCCGCATCGTCCTCGAGATCCATGCCGGGGAAGCCCTCGCCCAGGTCGTAGCCCTGCTCGCGCATCGCCCGGAGCAGACGGATCGCCGAGACCGGCGTGTCCAGACCGACCGCGTTTCCCACGCGGGAATGTTTCGTCGGGTAGGCCGAGAGCATGATCGCGATGCGGCGCTGCGCCGCCGGCACGTGCCGCAATCGCGCGTGCGCGACCGCGATTCCCGCGACCCTGGCGCAACGCTCGGGATCGGTGACGTACCGCGGCAGGCCGTCGGCGTCGAACTCCTTGAACGAGAACGGAACCGTGATGATCCGGCCGTCGAATTCGGGAACCGCGATCTGGGTGGCCGAATCCAGCGGGGAGACACCGTCGTCCGAGTCGGCCCAGCTGTCGCGACTCCAGGTCAGGCACAGCGCCTGCAGGATCGGGATGTCGAGAGCGGCCAGTGCCGCGACGTCCCACGCCTCGTCCTCCCCGCCCGCGCCGACGGTCGCCGGCCGGGTGCCGCCAGCGGCGAGCACCGTCACCACCAGGGCGTCGAGGGTGCCGAGTTCGGCGAGCAGATCGTCGGGTGCACCGCGCAGCGAGGCGCAGTGGATCACCACGGCCTGCGCTCGGCCGGTCGCGTCGATCGCGTCCGCGAGATCGTGCGCGAACCGGACGTTTCCGCTGGTGTGGTGGGCGCGGTAGAAGAGCACCCCCACCCTCGGTAACCCGCCGGTCGCAGGCGAAGGACGTTCCGCGACACCCCATTCGGGTAGCGCCGCAGGGGGTTCGAATCCATCACCGCCGAGAAGCACGGTGTCCGACAGGAATGCATGCAGCTGAGCCAGATTCGCAGGTCCGCCGTAGGCCAGATACCGATGTGCTTCCGCCGCGGTCCCGATCGGCACGGTCGAGTAGCTCATCAGTTCGCCGTCGGGGGTTTGCTCCCCACCGAGGACGACGACCGGGACCCCTTGTGCGAGAACCTGGTCGAGACCGTCCTGCCAGGAGCGTGCAGATCCGAGGATCCGCACGACCACCAGGTCGGAGCCCTCCAGCAGCGCTGGAATATCCGTCGGCTCCAGCCGGGACGGGTTGCCGACGACCCAGTCGGCGCCACCGGCCCGCGCCGACAGCAGGTCGGTGTCGGACGTCGACAGCAACGTCAGGCGCGGCACTGCGCGCCCCGGAACAGCACGAATACAGCCATGTTCAGTCTCCAAACCCTCGTGGACCTCGCGTGCCGTGGCCGGTCTCCTGGCTGACGGATCGACGCTGCTCGGCCGACCTTCCCGGAGGTGACTCCAGTGGTCTCCGCACCGGCGAACCGGCACGGACGAGGGCGAACAACTACCCGCTCACAGTGGCGAGGGCCGCGCCGGTTTCCCACCGGCTTCCCGAGCACCACGGCACGCCGAGCCTAGCGCACGATTTCGGCAGGTGTGCAACCATGTGCGCCCATGACGGACCATTCGGCCGACCATCTCCCTCCGGATCGCTGCCCCGGCCTGCTGCGGCCGCACCTCGCCGCGGACGGCGCACTGGTGCGCGTTCGCGCCCCGGGCGGGCGTCTTCCCGACGGGGGTCTGCGACTCCTCGCGGCGGCCTCACGCGCATTCGCGGACGGCGACGTACACCTCACCTCTCGGGGAAACCTGCAGGTCAGAGGTGTCGTCGTCGACGAGTGCGGCGGCGTGCCCACCGGCTTGATCGAATCGGTCGCGACGGCCGGGTTCCTCCCGTCCGCGAGCCACGAACGGGTCCGCAACATCGTCGCGTCCCCGCTGTCGGGACTCACCGGAGGGTTCGCGGATGTGCGCCCGATCATCGGTGCACTCGACGCTGCGCTGTGCCGCGAACCGGCGCTCGCCGACCTGCCGGGCCGGTTCCTGTTCGGTGTCGACGACGGCCGCGGCGACGTCGCCGGTCTCCGGTGCGATCTGTCCGCGACGGCGCTCGATTCGGATCGGATGCGGATCGGGATCGGCGCCCTGAGCGGACCGGTCGTCCCGACTGCGGACGCGGTCCGGACACTGATCGACACCGCGCTGAGGTTCGTCGCGATCCGCGAAACCCGCTGGAACGTGCGGCAACTGCCCGGTGAGGGCCGCGAACTGGGTGGTACCGCACCGCTCCCCCGCCCGGAGAGGTCCCGAATGCCGTACGGGGTTCTCGACGGCGCCCTGTCCGTCCGGGTTCCCCTGGGAATCCTGACGCCGTCGATGGTCGCGGCACTTCCGGACCGCGGTGTGATCGTCACGCCCTGGCGCGGACTCGTCCTTCCCGCCGGCACCGACGTGGAGGCGCTCACGGCTGTGGGATTCGACGCTGCCGAGGATTCGCCGTGGTCTCGGGTGTCCGCGTGCACCGGCGCACCCCGGTGTAGTCTCGCCCGCAGCGATACGCGAGAAGTGGCCCGACGAACCGTCGCGGGGCCGGCCCCTTCCCGACATGTCCACATCGTCGGATGTGAACGTGCTTGCGGCGCACCACATTTTCCCCATACCCTCGTCGTCGCCAGGAGTTCCATGTGATCGAGACACCCCCACCCCGCCGGTACGAGTACGAAACCGACGGCGCCGAGATCTACGTTCGCTCGTTCGCGACGATCCGCGCCGAGTCCGACCTTTCGGGCATCCCGGCCGACGCGGAGAAGGTCGCGGTGCGGATGATCCACGCGAGCGGCCAGACCGACCTGACCCGCGATCTGGTCATCCATCCCGGATTGGTCGGGGCGGCACGGAACGCACTGAACTCCGGTGCCCCGATCCTCACCGACGCGAACATGGTCGCCAGCGGCGTGACCCGCAAACGGCTGCCGGCGGACAACCCGGTGCTGTGTCTGCTCGGCGATCCCCGGGTGCCGGGCCTCGCCGAACGGTGGGGTACAACCCGGTCCGCGGCGGCGGTGTCGCTGTGGGCCGAGCACCTCGCGAACGCGGTCGTCGCGATCGGCAACGCACCCACCGCCCTGTTCCACCTGCTCGAGATGCTCGACGCGGGCGCCCCGCGACCGGCCGCCATCGTCGGTGTGCCGGTCGGCTTCATCGGTGCCGCGGAGTCGAAGGAAGCCCTGATCGAACACGAACTGCAGATCCCGTTCCTCGCGGTCCGGGGACGACGCGGCGGGTCGGCGATGGCGTCGTCCGCACTCAATGCACTGGCGCAGGAGCAGGAATGAGCACCGGACGACTCTACGGCGTGGGTCTCGGCCCCGGCGATCCCGAACTGATCACCCGCAAGGCGGCGAGGCTGATCGGCGAGGCCGACGTCATCGCGTACCACTCCGGCACGCACGGCCGATCCATCGCACGATCCATTGCTGCCGAACTCATCCCGGACGGCGCACTCGAGGAACCGCTGGTGTATCCGGTGACGACCGGCACCACCGACCACCCCGGCGGGTACGACGGCGCGATCGCCGACTTCTACGACGACTGCGCCGGACGGCTCGCGGCACACCTCGACGCCGGCCGGACGGTCGTCGTGCTCTGCGAAGGCGATCCGCTGTTCTACGGCTCCTACATGTACCTGCACGATCGACTCTCGGAACAGCATGCTGCCGAAGTCGTTCCGGGCGTGACGTCGTTCTCCGCCGCGGCCGCCGCAGCCGCGGAACCGCTCGTGCGACGCACCGACGTGCTCACGATCCTGCCCGGCACCCTGCCGGAACCGGAACTGGCGCGGCGCCTCGCCGACACGGACGGCGCCGTGATCATGAAGCTGGGCCGGACCTTTCCCGCCGTGCGCAACGCCCTCGCCCAGGCCGGCCGGCTCGACGACGCCGTCTATGTCGAACGCGCGTCGATGGGTGGCCAGCGCATCGCACCGGCCGCTGAGGTGGATCCCGATGCGGTGCCGTACTTCTCGGTGATCCTGGCGCCCGGCGACCGGGCGCCGCGCAATCGTGACACCGCCGACCGTTCCCGACCCGAGGTCGTACAGAATCCGGAACTGCCTGCGGCGCAGGAGCTGCTGGTGATCGGGCTGGGTCCCGCCGACGAGCGGTGGCTGACCCCGGAGGCTTCCGCGGCGCTCGCCGACGTGGATCATGTGATCGGGTACGGGCCTTATGTGGATCGGGTGCCGGTTCGTCCGGGGCTGCACCGTCATTCGAGCGGAAATACCGTCGAGGTGGACCGCGCGCGCTTTGCTCTCGAGCTGGCACTGAGGGGCGAGAAGGTCGCGGTCGTGTCCGGCGGCGACGCGGGCGTGTTCGGCATGGCGTCGGCGGTGTTCGAGGCCGCGCAGGACGACCGCTACGCAGCGGTTCCGGTCCGGGTGATCCCGGGTGTGTCCGCGATCCAGGCTGTCGCCGCGCGCGCCGGTGCCCCCATCGGTGGCGACTTCGCGGTGATGAGCCTGTCCGACCGGCTCAAGCCGTGGCCGGTCATCGAGAAACGCCTCGTCGCTGTCGCGCAGGCGGATCTGGTCCTCGGCATCTACAACCCGGCGTCGCGGTCGCGCACGACGCAGGTCGCCGACGCCAAGACTGTGCTGCTGCGGCACCGCCCGGCCGACACCGTGGTCGTCGTCGGCCGGGACGTTGGCCGGCCCGGGGAGTCTCTCGAGGTCACCACGCTCGAGAAGTTGGATCCGGCGACGATCGACATGAAATGCCTCGTGATCGTCGGCGCCGCAGGTACTTCGGTAACGTCCTCGGGTGCCGTGTGGACGGCCCGATCCGTGCGGTAAGCGCCTGGAGAGGTCAGAGTGTCGGGTCGTCGATGATCGATTGGATGAGCGCGCCGTAGGTGTCGATCAGCCGACGGCTCTCGATGACGTCGGGGGTGACGAGTTCGAAGGTTCGCAGCCCGCTTGCCAGCCCGAGGAGCAACGTGACGACGAGCCGCGCGCGGACCTTCTCCGGGGTGTCCTCACCGATCACGGTCGCGATGCGCGGCACGAACCGCGCCGCCATCTTCGCGCGTGCCTCCTCCCGGTCGGGCGCTTCCTGCAGCAGGAACGGCGCCATCGCCCAGAATTCGAAGTCGCCGGTATCGCGGCGTTCGACGAGTGCCCGGGCCATCCGGTGGCCGAGCGGCTCGGCGGGATGGTCGGGTTCGCCGACGTTCGGCGCATCCGGGACCGCGGCCTCGAAGAGCTGGGCCTTGCTGCCGGTCAGTTTCATCACCAATGCCGGTGAGACACCGGCGCGTTCGGCGATGTCACGGATCGTCGTCGAGGTGAATCCGCGTTCGGTGAACAACTGCCGCGCGACGTCGAGGATGACGTCGCGCGTCGTCCGGTCGGTCACGATCCTGCCCGGACGGATTCCGGGATGGTCACCTGTTCTGCGCGGGCACGGGTGGGCTTCGGAAGGAACACACCGGCCAGGGTAGCCAAGAGGGTCGCGGTGGCGGCGACGCCGAACATCGCGACGAACGCGCCGTGCCCGGGCAGGGTCTGTCCCGCGACGTCGATGGTGATTGCGGTCAGCAGCGCGGCGACGACGGCGCTCATGCCCGACGAGCCGACGGTGCGCAGCAGCGCGTTGACGCCGTTGGCGGCGGCGGTTTCGCTCAACGGCACCGAACTCATGATGAGCGCCGGCATGGTCGCGAAGGCCACCGCGTTGCCGATACTCCCCAGGACGCTGCCCACGACGATGAGCACGACGGTGTCGTCGAAGGTCATGCGGAAGGTGTAGGCGAAGGTCATCAGGAGGGTCGCCGCGACCAGCGTCGCGCGGGCACCGAACCGCGCGGTGATCCGGGCCGACGCGGGCGAGAAGATCATCATGGCCAGGCCGCCGGGCACCATGCACAGGCCCGCGGTCGCGGCGCTGAGCCCGAATCCGAATCCGGTGGCCTCGGGCAGCTGCAGCTGCTGGGTCGTCGCCAGGGTGTTGGCGTACGCGGCGAACGAGACGAACAAGCCCGCGATGTTCGTGAGCAGCACCGGGCGGTACATCGAGACCCGCAGGTCGACCATCGGCGCCTTCACGCGCAGTTCGTAGGGAACCCACACGGCGAGGACGACGACGGCGGCCGCGAGGCTCAGCAGGATGCGTGGGCTGGTCCAGCCCCAGGCCGGTCCCTTCGAGATGCCGAGCAGCAGCGCAATCAGGGCGAGCGAGAGCAGGATCGCGCCGGCGACGTCGAACCGGCCGCGGGTACCGGTGACGCCGGCCGGAACGAGGATCAGAATGCCGGTCAGCAGCAGGGTGCCCGCGGCGGCGGAGATCCAGAACACCGAGGCCCAGCCCAGGTGGTCGAACAGCAGGCCCGCGGCCGGCAGGCCGAGTGCGCCGCCGATACCCATCGTGGCGCTGACCAGGGCGACGGCGGCTGCCACCTTCTCGCGCGGGAGCAGGTCACGCAGGACCGCCATCGCGACCGGGATCAGCGCGGAGGAGAAACCCTGGAAGCCGCGGCCGACGAGGACCGCGATGTAGGTGCCACCGAGGGCGGCGATCAGGGAGCCGAGCACCATCATCGACAGGCACAGGACCATCATCCGGCGCTTGCCGTACATGTCGGCCATGCGCGAGACGATGGGCGTCGTAACCGCGCCGGTGAGCAGCGTGATCGTGACGAGCCAGGTGGCGTCGCCGTCGCTGACGTTCAGGATGCCCGGCAGGTTCGGCAGCAGCGGGACCACGAGGGTGGTCTGCAGCGCGACGACGAGCCCTGCCAGGCTCAGCAGCGCGGTGACGGCGGTACCGGACCGTACCGGCGCGGGGGTGCCCGCCGAGGGGCTCGGATGATCTGGGGTCACGGTGTTCTCCATCGCTCGCAAGGGGTGAACGATGTTCACCGCGCCCCAGTGAACGTCGTTCACCCCTTGCCCGTCAAGAACGCTCCCGGTTCGAGGCGGGCCATGCAGGCAATTCCCACTCTCCAATAAGGAGAATGTGATTGACATCTCTTTCGAGCTGATGCTAAACAAGTGCTCAGCACACAGCGATCTCGACCGTCCAGCGTCCTTGTTCGTGCGAAGTCCGAGGTGACGAGTGAGCGTGACCCCCGCAGTTCCGTCCTGTTATGTCGGTACCCGCGTTCCACGCGTCGAGGACCCTCGGTTGCTCACAGGAGCCGGGTTGTTCGTCGACGACGTGACCCGCCCGGGCATGTTCCACGCGTGCTTCGTCCGCAGCCCGATTCCCCGCGGCAGAATCTTCTCGATCGACACCAGCGAGGCCGAGGCACTCGACGGCGTGCACGCGGTGTTCGTCGCGTCCGATCTCAACCCGCGCGTCCACGAGCAGAAGTACGCGCTGGACGGGCCGTTCATGCCGAGCCTGAACTGGCCGCCGCTCGCCGAGGACGAGGTCCGGTTCGTCGGCGACCCGGTCGCGCTGGTCATCGCCCGCGACCGCTACATCGCCGAGGACGCCGCCGAACTCGTCGCCGTCGACTACGACGCGCTGACCCCCGTCGTCGACTACGCCACCGCCGACACGAACGAGGAACTCGTCCACGCACAGTTCCCCGGCAACAACGCCGGCGGCATGGCGATCCCGCCGTCCGAGGACCTGCTGCGCATCTTCGACGAGGCCCCGCACGTCGTGAGCCGGACCATCCATCAGCAGGCCTACATCGCGGTGCCGATGGAGACGCGCGGCCTGGTCGCCGAGTGGACGAAATCGACCGGAGAGATGACGATCTGGGCGTCGACCCAGTCGCCGCACGAGGTCCGCGCGTTCTGCGCGAAGCTGCTCGGCATCGACGAACACCGGGTCCGCGTGCTCATGCGCGACACCGGCGGCGGATTCGGACAGAAGGTCGTGCCACAGCGCGAGGACATCTGCATCATGCTCGCGGCGACGATGTTGCCGTTCGCGGTCAAGTGGATCGAGGACCGGCAGGAACACATGATGTCCGCAGGCATGGCACGGCAGGAACACGGCGAGGCCCGCATGGCGTTCGACGCCGACGGCAGGATCCTCGCCGCGACGCTCGACCACGTGCAGAACGTCGGCGCCTACCCGATCCCGTCCCCGATCACCGCCGCATCCGCCGTCGGCATGCTCTTCCCCGGCCCCTACCGCATCCCCGCCGCGACGTTCAGCCTGAAACTG
Source organism: Rhodococcus sp. CX (assembly GCF_015865005.1). Taxonomy (NCBI): domain Bacteria; kingdom Bacillati; phylum Actinomycetota; class Actinomycetes; order Mycobacteriales; family Nocardiaceae; genus Rhodococcus; species Rhodococcus sp. CX. The sequence goes on along the minus strand of NZ_JADZGH010000206.1, from coordinate 91,913 downwards.
CACTACACCAACACCGTCGGCCGCGTCGCCTACCGGGGTCCGTGGCAGTACGAGTCCATGGCACGAGAAGTGCTGCTGGACAGCGCAGCCCGGCGCATCGGCCTCGACCCCGCCGAACTCCGGCGCCGGAACATGTACAGCAGCGACGAATTCCCGGTCGCGGCACCGACCGGCATGCCGTTCAGCGACGTCACCCCGCGCGAGACCTTCGAGCAGGCACTGGCCATGCTCGACTACGACGCGTTCCGCCGCGAACAGGAGCAGGCCCGCGCCGAGAGCCGCTACATCGGCGTCGGCACCTGCACCTACCTCGAACCCACCGCCGGCGCAACCCCGTTCCACAGCACCGAGGGCGCGACCATCCGCATCGAACCGTCGGGCAAGGTCAACGCCTACGTCGCGGGCGGGTCGTCGGGCAACAGCCTCGAAACCACCGTCGTCCAGCTGACCGCCGACGCGCTCGGCGTCGCCCTCTCCGACGTCAACACCATCCAGGGCGACACGGCCGTCTCGCCGTTCGGTGCCGGCACGGGCGGTAGCCGCTCAGGGGCGATGACCGCCGGCGCGGTCGGTGAGACCGCGTCGGTACTGCGTGAACGTATCCTCGCGATCGCCGCGCACCGCCTCGAAGCCGCCCCGGAGGACATCGAACTCGCCGAGAGCCGCGCGACGGTCCGCGGCGTGCCGGGAGCCGGGCTGTCGCTGCAGGAGATCGCGGACATCGCGTACTTCCAGACCGAGACACTGCCGCCGGGTGTGCCCCCGGGGCTGGAGGCGAGCGGCCGCTACCGCGCCGAGAACATGATGATCTGGGCCAACGCGACGCACCTGTGCACGGTCGAGGTCGACATCGCGACCGGTGCGGTGAAGTTCCTGCGCTACATCGTCAGCGAGGACTGCGGCCCCATGATCAACCCCAACGTCGTCGAGGGCCAGATCTGGGGCGGCACGGTGCAGGGCATCGGCGGCGCCCTCTACGAGCACCTGGCCTACGACGAGACCGGCAACCCCGTGACCACCACGTTCATGGATTACCTGCTGCCGACCACCACGGAGGTCCCCGACATCGAACTCGGGCACATCGAAACACCGAGTCCCGGACCGGGCGGCCACAAGGGCGTCGGCGAAGGCGGCGCGATCGGATCGTCGCCCGCGGTCGTCAACGCGGTCGCAGATGCCCTCTCCCCCTTCGGAGTCGAGATCACCCGGCTGCCGCTGACCCCGTCGACCATCGTGTCGATGATCGAGCAGGCCCGGACGGTGACGGCATGAAACCGGCAGCGTTCGACTACCACGCGCCCGCGACCGCCGAGGAAGCCGTCGCACTGATCAGCGAACTCGGCGACGAAGCGAAGTTCATCGCCGGCGGACAGTCCCTGATGCCGATGCTCAACCTGCGGCTGGCCGTGTTCGAGCACCTCGTCGACCTGCGCCGCGTACAGACCTTGCGCGGCATCGAAGTTCGCGGCGATTCGGTGTGGATCGGCGCCGGTACCACGCACAGCACGGTCGGCCGGTCCGAGCAGATCCGGACTGCGGTGCCGCTGCTGTCGCGCGCCACCCCGCTGATCGGGCACTTCCAGATCCGCAACCGGGGCACGATCGGCGGGTCGATCGCCCACGCGGACGGCGCCGGCGAATACCCGGCCGTCGCGCTGACACTCGACGCCGAGATCGAGACGCTGTCGCCCGGCGGTACCCGCACGATCCCCGCGTCGCAGTTCTTCACCGGCATGTGGAGCACCGACCTCGCCGAGGACGAACTGATCACCGGTATCACCTTCCCGGTCGCACCGGCCCGCAGCGGCTACGCGATCGAGGAGTTCACCCGTCGCAGCGGCGATTTCGCGGTCGCGGGTGCGCTGGTCGCGTTGACTCTCGCCGAGGACTCGACGATCGAACGGTGTGCGATCACCACGTTCGGGCTGGGTCCCACCGCAACCCGCGCGACCGTCGTCGAACAGGCTCTCACCGGCGGGGCTGTGGCCGAGCAGGATCCGGAGATGGTGGCCCGGGACGTTCTTGCCGGTGTCGAGTCGATCTCCGAGGACCTGCACGGTCCGGTCGAGTACCGCAAGCGTGTCGGCACGGCAATGGTGGCGCGCGCATGGCAGCGCGCCGTGGAGGAGGCAACGCATGGCTGACGTCGACATCGAGGTCCGGATCAACGGCACGAGCTTTCGCCGCACCGTGCCTCCGCGGCTGACCCTCGCCGATTTCCTTCGCGTCGACTGCGGTTTGACCGGAACACATCTCGGTTGCGAGCACGGGGTCTGCGGCGCCTGCACCGTGATGCTCGACGGGGAAGCGGTCCGCGCGTGCCTGGTGTTCGCGGTGCAGGCCGACGGTTCCGAGATCACGACCATCGAGGGGATCGCCGAACCCGACGGCACGCTGTCACCGGTCCAGGCCGCGTTCCGCGATCACCACGGTCTCCAGTGCGGCTTCTGCACACCGGGTTTCGTCGTCACCGCGAGCGCATTCCTGCGGGACAACCCGTCCCCGACCGACGACGAGATCCGGGAAGCGCTGTCCGGGAACATCTGCCGCTGCACCGGCTATCAGGGAATCATCGCGGCCGTGAAGGCGGCCGCGGGCACCGTCGCTGCCGACGACTGAACGAGGGGCCGAGGGCAGGGGCCGGGATTTCTCTCCCGTTCTTCCGAGCGAACGGTACATTCAGTCGATCTGAGCGAGTGAGTGTACCGCTCGCTCGGGCGGAGGGGCAGGTCAGCGCACCCGGTCGCGCGCCGGATCGTAGAGATGTGAGCACGCGACGTCCGCCTGCTCGCGGATGCCGAGTGCCCGGCCGACGAGGATGACTGCGGTGTGCTTGAGTTCCGCCGCCTCGACGAGATCGGCGATGTCGGCGAGCGTGCCGCGCAGCACCACCTGATTCGGCCGGGACGCGAACGCCAC
>NZ_JADZGH010000206.1:85697-88984 GCF_015865005.1 Rhodococcus sp. CX | reverse complement strand
CCGTATTCTGCGCTCAACTCCTCCGCGAGCATGCGGATCCGCGTGATCGCCAGGTGCAGAACGAGACTCGCGTGAATCCCCGCGACCTTCGCGAGCGCCTCGGTGTCGGGCATCTTGGTGGAGCGGGCCTGCGTGCGGGTGAGCACGACGGTCTGCGCGAGTTCGGGCACGGTCAGTTCGGTTCCGAGGGTTGCGGCGGCCGCGGCGTACGCGGGTACCCCCGGTGTGACGTCCCAGGGCACACCCGCGGCGTCGAGTCGCCGGGTCTGTTCGGTGAGCGCCGAATACAGCGACGGGTCACCGGAACACAGCCGCACGGCGTCGAGTCCGCGTCGGTGCGCATCGACGAGATGCGCGGTGATCTCGTCGAGATCGAGGTTCTGGGTGTCGATCAGTTCGGCGCCGGCCGCGCAGTGCGACAGCACCTCCTCGTCCAGGTAGGTGCCCGCGTACAGCACCGTCGGCGCCTCGCGCAGCAGGGCAACCGCCCGCAGCGTCAGCAGGTCGGCGGCACCCGGGCCGGATCCCACGAAATGTACTGTCATTTTTCACCTTTCACGACACTCCACTGCACCACCGGACGCAGCGCCTGCCAGCCGGTGAACGTTCCGATCGCGGCGGCGTGTTCGACCGACAGCCGCGTGAGTTCTCCCCCGCGGCGCTTCCACCACTCGACCAGCACCGCCTCGGTCTCCAGCGTCACCGCGTGCGCGACGAGGCGGCCACCGGGGCGCAGCGCATCCCAGCAGGTGTCGAGCACCCCCGGCCGGCTGCCCCCGCCGCCGACGAAGATCGCGTCGGGCGTCTCGAGTCCGGTCAGCGCCGCGGGGGCGTCACCACGCACGACCTGCACCGCGGTCGGGACGCCGAGCCGGGCGGCGTTGCGTTCGATTGCGTCGGCGCGGGCGTCGTTGTGCTCGAGCGCGACGGTGCGGCAGCGCGGATCGGTGCGGGCCCACTCGATGCCCACCGACCCGGCACCGGCCCCGACGTCCCACAGCAGCTGACCCGGCTTCGGGGCCAGCGCGCACACCGCCGCGACGCGGATCGGACGTTTGCTGAGTTGCCCGTCGTGCTCGAAACAGTCGTCGGGCAGACCCGGCGTGGTCGAAAGCCCTTCAGCTCCGCAACATTCGATGCACAGCAGGTTCAGGTCGGCGGCCGGCATGTCGACGAACTCGGAGGCCCGCCCGTCGCGGCGCGTTTCGTCGGTGGGGTGTCCGAGGTTTGCGAGCACGGTGACGCGGGCGTCTGCGAAACCGGCGTCGACGAGCAGTCGCGCCACCTCCGCCGGACCCGAGGCGTCGGAGGTCAATACGACGAGGCGGCGGTCGCGTGTCAGATAGCGGCGCAATGTGCCGACGTGGCGGCCCACCAGGGTGACGGTGTCGCAATCCTCTGCGGCCCAACCCATCCGGGCCCTGGCCAACGCAACGGAGGATACCGTCGGGATCACCCGCACGGCACCGGATCCGAGTCGGCGGATCAGCGTGGTGCCGATGCCCGACACCATCGGGTCACCGGACGCGACCACGACGACGTCGCTCCCGGCGTGCCGCGCCAGCAGGTCGTCGAGACCGGCGAGCAGCGGCGACGGCCACGGCTCGCGGAGAGCGGGCGTGTCCGGCAGCAGTGCGAGGTGCCGGCGTCCGCCGATGAGCACGTCGGCCTGCAGCACCTGCGCCTGCCCTTCGGAGGTGATGCTGTCCCAGCCGTCCGCACCGACGCCGACGACGGTGATCGAGGAACCCATGGCGGTGAACCATAACCGAGACTCTCCGGCTACACTCGGCGGCGGTAGTGACAATCGAGGTGCCCCTTCACAGGGGATAATCGGGAAGCCGGTGTGAATCCGGCACAGGCCCGCTGCGGTGACCCGGGAGTCGTCGATCACGCGCGTAAGCGCAGCCACTGGACCGTCGGTCCGGGAAGGCGATCGCACGGCGCTCGACCGGGAAGTCCGAATACCGGCCTCGATTCGGCTGCCGGACAGAACGTCCCAGCGGGAGCCTGTGGAGGATCTTGTGCACGTGTATCCGTTCAGCGCCGTCGTCGGCTCCGACGACCTGGCGCTGGCCCTGACCCTGTGTGCCGTCTCGCCGGCGATCGGTGGTGTGCTGGTGCGCGGCGAGAAGGGCACCGCGAAATCGACGATGGTGCGGGCGCAGGCGGCACTGTTGCCGCAGGTCACCGTGGTCACGGGCTGTCGTTTCGGGTGCGATCCGCAAGCCCCGGATCCGGCGTGCGTCGACGGTCCGCACCCCGCCGGTGCCGCCGCGCACACCCGCCCGGCCCGGCTCGTGGAACTGCCGGTCGGCGCCACCGAGGACCGGGTCACCGGGTCGCTGCACCTGGGCAAGGCGCTGGCCGAGGGGACCGCGGAATACGAGCCCGGACTGCTCGCGCTCGCGCACCGCGGCGTGCTGTACGTCGACGAGGTGAATCTGCTGCACGACCATCTCGTCGATCTGCTGCTCGATGCCGCCGCGATGGGCCGTTCGACGGTCGAGCGTGACGGCGTCTCGGTCACGCACGCGGCCCGATTCGTCCTGGTGGGGACGATGAACCCGGAGGAGGGTGAACTCCGGCCGCAGCTGCTGGACCGGTTCGGGCTCACCGTCGAGGTCGCGGCGCCGCGTGATCCCGTGCACCGTGCGGAGATCGTCCGGCGTCGCCTGGCGTTCGATGCCGACCCGGACGGATTCGTCGCAAAGTGGTCCGACGCCGAGGCCGCGTTGTCGCGTCGCATCGCCGATGCCCGGCTCCGGCTCCCGCGCGTGCTCCTGCCCGATGCCGCGCTCGTCGCGATCGCCGAGGTGTGCGCGGCGTTCGACGTCGACGGGATGCGCGCCGACCTGGTGACCGCGAAGGCCGCGGTCGCGCACGCCGCGTGGTGCGGGCGTGACGAGGTGACCCGCGAGGACATCGCGGTCGCGGCGAAACTCGCGCTGCCGCACCGGCGTCGCCGCAACCCGTTCGACTCCCCCGGGATGGACGACCGGCTGCTCGACGACCTCCTCGCCGACGAGGACGGCGGACCCGACGATCCCGACGACGATCCGAGCGGTGGTTGCGAGGGTCCGGACGCCGCCGGACCGGATTCCCCGGGTCGGCCTGCGGAGACGACGGTGACGGCTCCCGCCGAGCCTTATCGTGCCCGCCTGCTGGCCGCGGACCGGACCGGTCGCGGAGCGGCGGGGCGCAGGTCACGGGCGCGCACCACGATCGGCCGCACGGTCGGCGAGCACAACGGCGACTCCGGCCCGATCCACCTGCCCGCGACCATC
>NZ_JADZGH010000206.1:73424-85520 GCF_015865005.1 Rhodococcus sp. CX | reverse complement strand
GGCTGGGACCGCCACAAAGGCACACGGGTGGGAGCTGCGGCGGAAGGTGATCGAAGGCAAGGAAACCAACCTGGTGCTGCTGTGCGTCGACGCCTCCGGGTCGATGGCCGCGAAAGCACGGATGACGCAGGTGAAGACCGCGATCCTGTCGCTGCTGCTCGACGCCTACCGCCGCCGCGACACCGTCGGTCTGGTGACCTTCCGCGGTGAGGGCGCGCACCTGCTGCTGCCGCCGACCAACTCCGTCGACGTCGCCGCGGCCCGGTTGAGGGAACTGCCCGCCGGTGGCCGCACGCCGTTGGCGGAGGGCCTGGCCGAGGCCGCCGAGACCATTCGACGGCACCGTCTGCGCGATCCAGACCGGCGGGCGCTGCTCGTCGTCGTCACCGACGGTCGCGCCACCGCCGGGCCCGACGCCGTGAACCGTTCGCTCGCAGCCGCCGAACTCATTGCCGCACAGGGTATCTCCTCCGTGGTTCTGGACTCGGAGACCGGCCGGTTCCGGATGGGACTCGCACGACATCTCGCTGAACGTCTGGGTGCCGAGTACGTCGCGGTCGGCGACGTGCAGGCCGACGCCATCACCACCGCGATCCGAGGGAGAGCCGCCTGATGCCGAAGGGACAACCGATCGCGGTACCCGACGACGGTCTCACCACCCGGCAACGCCGGCACCGGCCGCTGCTCATGGTCAACACCGGCGACGGCAAGGGCAAGTCGACGGCCGCGTTCGGTCTCGCGCTGCGCGGCTGGAACCAGGGCTGGTCGGTCGCGGTCTTCCAGTTCGTGAAGTCCGCGAAGTGGCGGCTCGGCGAGCAGACCGCGTTCGAGACGCTCGGGGCGTTGCACGACGAAGACGGCACCGGCGGGGCCATCGAATGGCACAAGATGGGGTCGGGTTGGTCGTGGTCGCGCAAGGACGGCACCGAGGAGGACCACGCCGCCGACGCCCTCGCCGGATGGCGGGAGATCCGGCGCAGGCTCGAGGCCGAACAGCACGGGCTGTACGTGCTGGACGAGTTCACCTACCCGATCAACTGGGGCTGGGTGGACATCGACGAGGTCGTCGACACCCTCGTCCACCGCACCGGACATCAGCACGTGATGATCACCGGTCGCCGCGCCCACCCGAAGCTCGTCGACGCGGCGGACCTGGTCACCGAGATGACCAAGATCAAGCATCCGATGGATGCCGGGCAGAAGGGCCAGAAGGGCATCGAATGGTAGGCACAGCATGGTAGCCATACCGCGGCTGGTGATCGCCGCTCCCGCATCGGGGCACGGAAAGACCACCGTTGCAACAGGTCTCATGGCCGCACTCCGCGTGGCCGGTCACGTCGTGTCCGGGCACAAGATCGGACCCGACTACATCGATCCCGGCTACCACACCCTCGCCACCGGCCGCCCGGGCCGCAACCTCGACCCGCACCTCGTCGGCACCGACCTGGTCGCGCCGCTGTTCCTGCACGGAGCGGCCGGTGCCGATCTGGCGATCGTCGAAGGCGTCATGGGCCTGTACGACGGGATGCTCGGTACCGACGGGTTCGCCTCGACCGCCCACGCCGCCACGCTCCTGCAGGCCCCCGTGGTGCTCGTCGTCGACATCTCGCACGCGTCGCGGTCGATCGCGGCGGTCGTACACGGCATGGCGTCCTACGACCGGGGCGTCCGCATCGCCGGGGTGATCCTCAACAAGGCCGGGTCGCAGCGGCATTCCGACGAGGTGACCGCCGCGCTGGAACCGACCGGGATCCCCGTGCTGGGCGTCCTGCACCGCGACGACGGGATCAGCGCCCCGTCCCGGCATCTGGGGCTGGTGCCGGCGCAGGAGCGCGGCGAGGCGGCCGGGCAGCTGGACCGGCTCGCGGACCGGATCGCCGCGCACGTCGACCTCGCCGAGATCGTCCGGATCGCCCGCAGCGCACCGGATCTGCACGCGGAGCCGTGGTCCCCCGGCGCCGGCACGGAGGATGACGGTCCGGTCGTCGCGATCACCGGCGGTCGCGCCTTCACGTTCCGCTACACCGAGACCGAAGAGATGCTGCGCGCCGCGGGATGTCGCACCGTCGTGTTCGATCCGCTGCGCGACGAACAGCTTCCCGAGGGCACCGCAGGCATCTACCTCGGTGGCGGATTCCCCGAGGTGCACGCCGCGGACCTGTCCGCGAACACACCTCTGCGCGACCATTTGCGGAGTGCGATCACCGCCGGGGTCCCGACGGTCGCCGAGTGCGCGGGATTGCTGTATCTGTGCCGTGATGTCGACGGCGCCGACATGGTCGGGGTGCTCGACGCCTCCGCCCGGATGACGCCGCGCCTGACCCTCGGCTACCGCACCGCGATCGCGCCCGCCGACCACCTTCTCGCCGTGACCGGTACTCGCGTGACCGGCCACGAATTCCACCGCACCACCGTCGATCCCGGTACCGATCCGGCCTGGCTGCTCGACGGGCGACCCGACGGGTTCGCGACCGCGACGCTGCACGCGTCGTACCTGCACACCCACTGGGCCGGGCACCCGTCGCTCGCGCAGCGGTTCGCCGACGCCGTGCGCGACGCGACACCCGTCCCCGCACCCCCGCGCCGACTGCGGACGAAGGCCCCCGACCTGCATCACCACGGCGACCGCGAAGCCACCCCCGGGCTGGTGGACCTGGCCGTGAACGTGTCGCGGCGACCGCGTCCGGTCTGGCTCGACGACGCACTGCGCGCCTCACTCGACGAGCTGAGCCGATACCCGGATCCGAGTGCGGCCCGCGCAGCCCTGGCCGCACGTCACGGCCGGACCGCCGACGAGGTGCTGCCCACCGCCGGTGGCGCCGAGGCCTTCACTCTGATTGCCCGAGCGCGGCCCTGGCGCAAGCCGGTGGTGGTTCACCCGCAGTTCACCGAGCCCGAGGCCGCGCTGATCGCCGCCGGGCACACCGTGCACCGGGTCCTGCTGCGGCCGGAGGACGGTTTCGTGCTCGACCCGGTCCGCGTGCCCGACGACTCCGATCTGGTGGTGGTCGGCAACCCGACCAACCCCACGTCGGTGCTCCATCCGGCCGGGTCGCTGCGGTCGCTGGTACGGCCCGGGCGCGTGGTCGTCGTCGACGAGGCGTTCATGGACGCGGTACCGGGCGAACCGGAAACACTGGCCGGCGCGTTCGTTCCGGGACTGGTCGTGGTGCGGTCACTGACCAAGACGTGGGCGATCCCTGGGGTGCGGGCCGGTTACGTCGTCGGCGACGCCGCGGTGATCGGGGATCTCGCCGTGCACCAGCCGCCGTGGTCCGTGTCGACCCCCGCCGCGGCGGCGATGATCGCCTGCGCGTCGGCGCAGGCCACCTCCGAATCCGAGGCCATCGCAGCCGAGATCGCTTCTAACCGAGAGTTTCTCGTCGATCAGCTGAACGCGCTCAGTGTTCCCGTCGCGGGCGATCCCGCCGGACCGTTCGTGCTGGCGCGGGTTCCCGAGGACACCCGGGAGAAGCTGCGCGCGAGCGGGTTCGCGGTGCGGCGCGGCGACACGTTCCCCGGCCTCGGCGAGGACTGGATCCGCATCGCAGTGCGCGACCCGCAGACCACCGGGGCGCTCGTCGACGCGTGGCGGTCCATCCGATGAGGGCGGCGGGACTGGCCCTCGGATACGTGGCCGACCGGATCTTCGGCGATCCGCGACGCGGGCATCCGGTGAGCGGGTTAGGGGCGATCGCCCGCGCCACCGAACGCCGACTGTATGCCGACTCTCGCTGTGCCGGAACGTTGTTCACCGTTGTTCTGGTCGGTGGCGCCGCTGCGCTCGGCTACGCCGCCGACCGTGCCACCCGGCGACATGCCCTGTTGAACACGACGGTCACCGCCGCCGCGACATGGGCGGTGCTCGGCGGGCGATCGCTCGGCCGCGAGGCGTGCACCCTCGACGACCAGCTCCACCGCGGAGACCTCGCCGCCGCCCGCATCCAGGTGACCCATCTCGTCGGGCGCGACCCCTCGCAACTCGACGCCGACGGAATCGCCCGGGCCACCATCGAATCCGTCGCCGAGAACACCTCGGACGCGGTCGTCGCCCCACTGGTGTGGGGGGCGCTGCTCGGTCCGGCCGGACTGCTCGGATACCGGGCGGCGAACACCCTCGACGCCCGCGTCGGCCATCGCACCCCCCGGTTCCATCGGTTCGGCTGGGCCTCCGCACGTTTCGACGACGCCGTGAATCTCGTGCCCGCACGTCTCACCGCGCTGCTGGCGGCGCTGCTCGGCGACGACCCCGGGGCCGCGCTGCGCATCTGGCGGCGCGACGCGCACAAGCACCCGAGTCCCAACGCCGGGCCGGTGGAGTCCGCGTTCGCCGGAGCCCTCGGTGTCACGCTCGGGGGCGTCAACGTCTACCACGGGCGCGTCGAGGACCGCGGCACCCTGGGCGACGGCCCGCACCCGGTGCCCGGCGATATCGGCCGCACCGCCCGGCTCGCGGCGCGGGTCGGGGCCGGAGCGCTCGCCGTGGCCGTTGCCACGGCGCTCGCCGCCGGTCGGTAGATGCCTAGGGCCGGTGCTCCACCGTCGCCATGTGCCTGTACCCGATGCGGACGAGTTCGGTCAGCACGATCAGGTCGACGTCGGCGAGCTTCGTGATGTACAGGCACGCCGCACCGGTCTTGTGCTTGCCGAGGGTCGCGAGGAGGTCCGCAGCCCCCGGCGCGACGGTGAGTCCGTAGAGCGCAAGGTTCGTCTTCCGCGGGGCGAAGCCCACGGCGAGTGCGTCGCCTTCCCGGCCGCTGGCGTAGCGGTAGTGGTAGCTCCCGAACCCGACCATCGACGGTCCCCACATCACCGCCTGCTCTCCGGTCGCCTCGCTCATCAGGTCGAGCAGCGTCCAGGCGTCGGCCCGCCGGACCGGGTGCTCGACCGTTTCCAGGAATTCCGGCACGGACTGTGTGGTGGGTACGGACTGTGTGGTGGGTTTGGTCTTGTTCTCGGCCATGACCGCAGTCTTGCAGCAACACGGCTGCCCCCACGTGGCGAATCGGTGTAACGTTGTAATCAGTGCAACACGCACCTGCCGATCGGTCCCTGGGAGGACCATCATGACTAACTACAGGCGATTCGGCCGCCCAGGCGGCTGGCAGCAAGCCGACATCCCCGATGCGTCCGACGCGGCCGAATGGTTCGCCGGGCGACTACCCGACGACTGGTTCACCGGCCCCGCCGAGGTCGAGGTGGATCGGGAGGAGATCGTCGTCGTCGGCGCGCTTCCCCCACCCGACGAGAACAGCGACGCGACCGCGGACGGGCGCATCGCCCGCTTCCGGGAAACCACCCGCGGCGAGCGCATGCGTATCGCCGACGAGGCCGAGGCCCGCTACGGCCGGAAGGTCGCGTGGGGTGTCACCCTCGGCGATCGCCGAGTTCTGTTCACCCACTTGGCTGTTCCCGTGATGACGCGACTCCGCCAACCCGAACGGAAGGTCCTCGACACGTTGGTCGACGCCGGCGTGGCACGCTCCCGGGCGGATGCCCTGAGCTGGACCGTCAAACTGGCCGGGCAGCACAGCGAAGCGTGGCTCGCCGAGCTGCGGGAGGCGATGCGCAAGGTCGACGATCTACGCGCCGAGGGACCACAACTCTGACAGTTCGGCAACGCTGACAGTTCAGCGGCGCTGCACCCACGACACCGCAGCGGTGACGGTCGCGACCGTGTCGACCCCTTCCGGCACGGCGGGCCGGCGCACCACGATCACCCGCACCCCGAGTTCGGCCGCCGCGTCGAGCTTGGCGCGGGTGTAGGTGCCGCCCGAATCCTTGGTGACAAGGGTGTCGATGTGGTGTTCCCGCATCAGGTTTCGCTCGCCCTCGCGGGTGTAGGGCCCGCGGGTGCGCAGCACCGTCCATCGGGCCGGCACCTCGATGTCCAGCGGGTCGACGACCCGCACCAGGGTCTCGTGCCGGGCGAGCGGACCGACGAATCGGTGCAGGGTCTGGCGTCCCGTGCTCAGGAAGACGCGGTCGCCGCCGGCGGCGGCCGTTGCCGCTTCGTCGTGCCCGTCGACCCACGTCCACGTATCGGATCCGGCGGTTCCCGCCCAGCCCGGGCGTGCGAGCCGCAACAACGGGACACCCTCCCTCATACACGCCGTCACCGCGTTCGCGCTGATGCCGGCGGCGAACGGGTGGGTGGCGTCGACGACGGCTTCGATCGCGTTGTCCCGCAGAAACTTCTGCAAGCCTTCGACCCCGCCGAAGCCCCCGATGCGGACCTCCCCGACCGGCAGTCGCGGGTCCGTGACCCGACCGGCGAGGGAGGACACGAACGCGGTGCCGTCCGATTGCAGGTGCTCCGCGAGCGCACGGGCCTCGCCGGTTCCGCCCAGGACGAGGACGGTCACGCCAGGACCCCGGTCAGCGTGGGCAGTCGCGACCTGTCCGACAGCATGCCCAGCAGACGATCGACGTCCACGTGCTGCTCGATCAGATCGGCCAGCACCTCGAGCCGCGCCTCCCGTTCGACCGGGAAACTCACTGCGCCCGTGCGCACCCGACGACCGGCCGCCCTCGCGACCTCCCGCAGCCAGGCCGCGCGCAGGGCGTCGCCCTCGAGACTGCCGTGCCACATCGTGCCGAACACCGACCCGGATCGGGCGCCGCCGAGGAACTCCTCGCCGCTGCCGACGGTGATCCGCCCGTGGTGGATCTCGTACCCGGACGCGGGGACACCGAGCGCCGACCCCGCCGGCAGCCGCAGCGCCTTCTCGCGCGCGAAAACAGTACGCACGTCGAGCAACCCGAGCCCCCGAGCAGATACCCCCGCAACCCCTTCCACACCATCGAGGTCGTCGATCACCGCGCCGAGCATCTGGAACCCTCCGCAGATCCCCAGAATCGCGCCGCCGCGGTGGGCGTGGTCGAGCAGTGCGACGTCGAGCCCCCGCGACCGCAGCCATGCCAGGTCGGCGAGGGTCGCGCGGGTACCGGGGAGAATCACCGCGTCGGCGCCGGCCAGCGCCCGCGGATCGTCGACGAACCGCACCCGCACGTCGGGCTCGAGGCACAGCGCGTCGACGTCCGTGAAATTGCTGATGTGCGGCAGCATCACGACCGCCACCGTCAGCGAGCCTGCGCCGTCGTGGGCGGGACGCGACGTCAGCGCCAGCGAATCCTCCGAGTCGAGCCACAGGTCGCGCTGCCAGGGCAGCACGCCCAGCACCGGGCGGCCGGTGAGCTTCTCCAGCGAGTCCAGACCCGGGCGGAGCAGCCCTACGTCGCCGCGGAACTTGTTGATCACGAAACCGCGGATCAGCGCCTGGTCGTCGGGGTCGAGCAACGCCAGCGTGCCGTACATGGAGGCGAACACACCTCCACGGTCGATGTCGCCGACCAGGATCGTCGGCATCCCGCCGTGCCGGGCCAGTCCCATGTTCACGTAATCGTGTGCACGCAGATTGATTTCGGCGGCGCTACCCGCACCTTCGCAGACGACGACGTCGAAACGGGACCGCAGGTCGTCCAACGCCGCGAACGCCGCCTCGGCGAGATGTTTCCGGCCACCGGCGAATTCACCGGCCTGGAGACGACCTGCCGGTGCACCCATGACGACGACGTGGCTGGTGCGATCGCTGCCGGGTTTGAGCAGCACCGGATTCATGGCGGGCTCGGGGGTCGCGCGGGCGGCGACCGCCTGGATCCATTGGGCCCGGCCGATTTCGGCGCCGGTGCCGGTGACCGGATCGACGGTGACCATGGAGTTGTTGGACATGTTCTGCGCCTTGAACGGCGCGACCGCGAGTCCGCGGCGGGACAGGGCCCGGCAGATCCCGGTGGTCACCACGGACTTTCCTGCGTCCGAGGTGGTTCCGGCGACGAGCAGACCCTGTCCCATCGGTCAGGCGACCGCGGTGCGGCGATCGGCGCGTTCGGTCAGGAACGCGAAGGCGACACCGAGCCCGGCCCACAGCGTGGCCTGCACGGCGAGGGACGAGATCCGAAACTCCCACAGCAGCGTCGCAGGGAAGTCGTCGGAGACCTCGTCGATCGCCGGCAGCACCAGGTAGCCGAGGACCACGACGGCGAGGAAGGCGAGCACCGGCGCACCGAGGCGCACGGTACACAATTCCTGCGCGGCCAGCGTCTTCCGGACGATCACGGCGACCGCGACGGCCACGAGGCCGAGCACGACGGCGGCGAGCCACAACCAGGTGCGCTGGGCGATCGTCTCCGGATCGCCGACGGCGGGCGGATTCGCCGGGTACTCGAAGAACGGAACCGCCTCGATCGCGACCCAGCCCAGTGCCGCCGTCGCCAGTGCCAGCGACCATCCGGACAGCGCGGAGTGCCTGCGAGCGAAATGCAGTACGGACGCATAGATTGCGCCGAGCGCGAGGCCGGCGAGGGTGGTCGCGAGGAACAGGCCGGCCTTCTGCCCGGTGCGGCCGACCAGGGCATCCTCACCGTGGCTGTGGCCCTGAGCTTCTGCACTGTCGTGCGGGTGCCGGTGATCCGCTGCCGCTTCCTCGAGGGCGATCGCCGCCTCGACGTGCGGTTCGCCGACGACGAAGGCGACCGACCCCGCGAGCAGGCCCGCGACGAGACCGGCCAGCAGGCCGCGCAGCAGGAGCTGAACGAAACTGCCGGTCAGCGGAAGGGACTTCGATTCGGTTGTGGCGGGGTGCATCGATCCACCCGCGCTCAGTGGCACGGCAGACCGAGCAGGTGCCGGCCGTCGTGCATCAGTTCGTGCATGAACATGCCGCTGCGGGAGATCGCGCCCTGATCGAATCCGACCAGGTAGAGCACCACGAATGCGAACAGGATCGTCGCGGTGACGGCCGCGGCGAGCGCAGCGTTGCCCAGCGACTCGTCCGGAAGATGAACGACAGCCATGAAAGAGCCTCCTCGGGATTGACGCGTCCCATCGAAAAGGTCACGCGCCGAGGGAGTTTTCTGGCTCCCGGACCATCGGCCCGGTCACAGTGGCGCGACCGCTCCGGTTTCCCACCGGATTGCCTGCACCTCGACACATGCGTACGCCGAACAATTGCACTGCGCCACCGCGCATGTCAAGCGGAAGACCGTTGTGGTCGAATATCGCTCGTGTTGCGCCTGCTGCTGTTGGCCCACGCGTCCACCGACGCGCTCGCGGACGTGCGCTTCCCCGCCGACGACCCACTGTCCGATCGGGGCCGGCGCGAACTCCGGCGCGTCCACGCGCCCGCCGTCGACCACACGCTGAGCGCACCGGAGCGGTGCACCGTCGAGACCGCAGCTGCGCTGGGGATGTGCGCGGAACCGGACGCGGCACTGCGGGAACTCGACTACGGCACGTGGACGGGCCGGCCGATGTCGGCGGTGCCCGAGGCCGATCTCGCGGTCTGGCTGACCGATCCGCATGCGGCGCCGCACGGCGGCGAATCGATCGCGACGCTGCTCGACCGAACCCGATGCTGGCTCGACACGATGGCGGGCAGATCGGGCCGGTGGCTGGCGGTGACGCACCCGTCGGTGGTGCGGGCCGCGACGGTCTGTGCGCTGGGAGCTCCGGTCTCGGCGTTCTGGCGCGTCGACGTGCGGCCGGTGAGCATCACCCGGCTGCACGCCCGTGACGGCAGGTGGACGCTGCGGCTGACCTGACCGCCTACCAGGTGACGTCGTCCTCACACCGGCGTCCGTCGACGACGGTTTCGATCTGCACGGTCGCGTGGTCGAGGCCGTGGCCGGACAGCACGGTGCGGGCGGAGTCGAGGACCCATCGGGAGTCGTGGTCGCTGACCAGGTGCACGGTCGCGACGTCCATTCCGGTCGTCAGAGTCCAGACGTGCAGATCGTGGACGCCGGCCACGCCGGGCAGGGCCGCGAGGTCCGCGCGGACCGCGTCGACGTCCAGGTGCGCCGGCGACGCCTGCGTGAGGATCCGCAGCGAAGCAGCGGCCAGCTTCAACGCGCGCGGCACGACCCACAGCGAGATGAGCACGCCGACGACGATGTCCGCGTAGTCCCAGCCGAAGCCGATGATCAACGCACCGGCGATCAGGACGCCGACGCTGCCGACCGCGTCGGCGAGCACTTCGAGGTAGGCGCCGCGGACGGCGAGGCTGTCCTTCGCGTCGCTGCGCAGCAGGTACATCACCACGAGGTTCGCGGCGAGTCCGGCGGCAGCGGTGAGGATCATCGCCAGCCCGGGCAGTTCCGGGGTGTCACCGATGCGCTCGATCGCCTCGTAGAACACCCAGGCCGCGACGGCGAGCAGCAGGACGGCATTGGCCATCGCGGTGAGCACCTCGGCGCGGTGCCAGCCGAACGTGCGGGCTGCGGCGGTGCTGCCGCGTCGTGCCAGCAGGAGCGCGACCAATCCCATCGACATGCCGACGACGTCGGTGAGCATGTGCCCGGCGTCGGCGAGCAGCGACAGCGACCCGATCAGCAGGCCGACGGTGGCTTCGAGGATCAGGAATCCGACGAGGATGCCGAGCGCGATCGCCATCCGGCGGATCGTCGTCCTGGAAGGACCGACGCCGCCGTTCTCGCGTCCCACTCCGTGTGAATGCCCGTGACCGGCCCCCATGACTCTCCCTCCGAATCCCGGACAGCATATGCACACATGCGCATGTATTCAATACTCCCGCTGTGGGGGACGGGAATCCGTCACCCGGTCAGGCCGGAAATCGGTTCCCGTCATCCGAGGTGGGACGGGGTTCGGGGTCGTAGTCGCTGACGAGCTCGGGACGATAGGCGGGAGTGTCCGTGGTCGGCGGCAGGGTCGCGATCGCGGAGATGCGTTCCATGCCCGCGGCCTGCATGAGGTCGACGATCAGTGAACGCAACTGCGCGAACACCACCGTCGCGGACAGGCCGGCACCCTCGATCAGTTCCGGCCTCATCTTGCGGGCGACGCTGCGCAACACCCGCGCGGCCTCGGCCTGATCGGGTTGATCCCCCGGCTCCGCGAGGATCATCTCGCGGAGTACGTCGAGGGCTTTCGCGATGTCCTGGATGCGCTGAACGAGCCGAGGGTCGAGGATCTCGTCGTCGCGCACCAGCGACAGCGACCGCCGGGCCAGGACCCGGATGTTGCGCATCGCGTTGTCGATCGGATCGGCCGCCGCCGTCAGCCGTTCGAGCCGGGGTTTGGTGTTCCAGTACAGCGGGGAGATCCGGCTGATCTCCCGGCCACCCTTGAGGTGGGTGCGCATCCCGTCGATCGCCGGCTGCGTCGCGCGGGCCTGCTGCAGCGCCTCGTCGATCGGCTTCGGATTGTTCTCCACCAACCCGGCCTCGACCTTCCACAGCACGTCCCTGGCAGTCGCCAGGATCCCCGCCGCGTCGCGCCGCGCGCGGCGAACCGGGTGGGTCGGCACCATCGCGACCACCGCGATCCCGACGAGGCCGCCGACCAGGGCGTCGACCATCCGGTCGATGCCCCCGGTGCCTCCGGGCGGGATCAGGGTGGCGACCAGCACCGCGGAATTGCCGGCCTGCATCGCGAAGATCACGCCACCGTTGATCAGTACCGCCGTGGACATGGCCATCACCACGACCAGCGCGATCTGCCAGGGACCGCTGCCGATCATCGAGATGATCAGGTCGCCGACCCCGATGCCGATCGTGACGCCGCAGACCAGCTCCACCGATCGCCGCAGCCGCGCGCCCAGGGACAACCCGAGGGACACGACCGCGGCGATCGGTGCGAAGAAGGGACGCTCGTGCCCGACCGGACCGGTCGCCACCCACCAGGCCAAACCGGCCGCGAGCGCGCACTGGACGATCGGCAGAGCCGACCTGCGCAGTCTCGCCGCCGGTCCCCGCAGGCGGCGGCGGATCTCGGTTCGGTCGAGCAGGCGCCTATTCGACGCCGAGCTCACGAGCGGCCCGCGGATCGCAGTCCTCGAGCAGGTCGAGGCAGCGGGCGTGCTCGTCGGTCTCGCCGATCGCCTGCGCGGCCCGGGCGAGAGCGGCGACGCACCGCAGGAATCCGCGGTTCGGTTCGTGCTCGAACGGCACCGGGCCGAAGCCCTTCCACCCGTTGCGCCGCAGCTGGTCGAGGCCGCGGTGGTAGCCGGTGCGGGCGTATGCGTAGGCGGTGATCGTCTCGCCACGCTCGAGCGCGGCCTCCGCCAGGTACGCCCA